>SFSZ01000012.1 GCA_004563275.1 bacterium | reverse complement strand
TCAATTAATATATTCCTATTCTTATACGTTATTAAACTGCTATCTCCTTGACTAACATCCAAATAGTATACATTTATACTATTATCAATCAAACATTTAAATTTGAGGCTAAAAACACAAAAAAAAGCATATAATAAATATTTATAATTATTACTAACATAAAATAAATATAAAAACAAATAATAAATCAAATAAAAAATAATTGAAACCTTTGGAATAACGACATTGAAAGCCACACTACTTAATAGATTATTTATTAAAATTAATAACCTAAGTAAAATAAATAAAATACTATCTAAATAAGGAATAATAAAAGTAATTAAACTTAAAGGATATATAATAAAACTAACAAGAGGAACCACAAATAAATTACTTATAATAGATAACATATTAATCTTATAATTATAATAAACCGTAATTGGTAAACTAAATAAAAAAGCAATTAAACTAGTAATAAATAAATTAACAAAATAATTCTTTTTAAAATATTTAGTACAAACAACTAAACCATAAGTAACTACTGCTGAATATTCAAAACCCATATCCATAATAATTAAAGGATTATAAATAATAAGTATACTTATAGTTAATAATAAAATATTTTTAGTACTAATATCTAAATTAAATTTCTTATTAATTTTAAGCATAATATAAAACACAATACTTCTAAGTAAACTAGCTGATTCAATCGTTATAATTAAATAAAATATTAAAAATAAAATAATTAAAAAATTTTTCTTACTATATTTTTTTAATAAAAAAAGCAATATTCCAGTCAATAAACCAATATGCATACCACTAAGAGCAAACAAATGACTTACTCCATTAGCTTGATATAAACTATATTCATCAATTGAAGACTTATCACCTAAAATAAAAGCCTTAATATAACCACCTGATTTTAAATCATTACAACGCTCATAAATATAATTTTTAATCTTATAAAATATATTGATTCTTTTATCTATAACTTTTATACTATTAGCATTCATAATATAAAAAGTTTTATGATTATTTAAATATTTCTTATAATTAATATTATTAAAAATCGTATTACTTGAAGGCTCATTATATTCACCAGATACAACAACTTTCATTCCTCTTTTAACCATAAGATTATCATCAGTTTTATAATATACAATTAAATTTTCTTTACCCTTTAAACTAAATTTATATTTATTATTTTTGTATTTATAAGAATCTATTACTCCAACATAATCATTATTAATATTAAGTTTACTTTCATATTTAATTACATAAATTCTAAATAAAGCATAAAATAAAACTAAAATAAATAAACCATAATAACAATAATTAGACTGTAATATAATCTTTAATCTTAGAATAAATTGTTCCACCTAATCCTGATACTTTTTGAATATCTTCTATCGAATTAAAATTACCATTCTCTTCCCTATATTTAATAATAGCTTCTGCTTTAGATTGCCCTATTCCATTAAGAGTTAATAACTCATCTAAAGTAGCTGTATTAATATTAATTTTATTATTACTATTATTATCACTAATACTATTTTTATCTATACAATTATTAACCTCAATAGTTTCACAATTACATGCTATTTTATTGGTAGTAGTTATAGAAACAATCTCTTTTTTATTAAAAACATATATAACCATTTCATTAGTAAGTTTCTTACTTAAATTTATATTAGAAGTAACTGCTGATTTAGTTAAACCCTCTGCTTTCTTAATTGCATCAATAACTTTTTCCCCTTCATTAAATTCATAAACTCCAGGTTTATTTACTGCCCCTTTAACATCGACAAATATTTTGTTTTGTACTACTTTATCTGTTGTTGTAGTTATATCCGCAATTAATGTTTCATTTTCCTTATCACTAACTAAATCATCTTTATTAGCCATATATAAATAAACAAAAACTCCTAGTAAAATAAAACATCCTCCTAAAATAAAATATCTTTTATATCTATTAAAAAACTCCATATTTCTCCTTTCATAATTTATATTAACGAAAAAAAATAAATTTCCTTTTTAAAATATAAAAAAATTGTAACAACGTTACAATTCTTTCTTTTCCTTAGGTTTAATAACTGATACAGAACATAATCTCTTTTCCAAACAATCAATTACATCATTAGCTGTATCAATATTTAATTTCTTATAAATACTATATACATCAGATAAATATTGACCATACTCAATTACATCATCTTGAATTTCTCCATTAGTATATTCAATACTATCAAACATTAAAATAAAACTACTTAAAGTAGATTTTACTTTTCTTTCAATTTCTTCTTCACTTACAGCTAAATTATCATAAGCATCTTTTAACTTTTTAATTAAATAATCAGGATAATCAGTTGAAGCAATAAATACTTGAACATAACAATCTTCAGTTTCAATTAACATCGTAGATATTTCATCCGAAATAATTGAATTATCAGTTAACTCTTCAAGTAATATAGAAGTTCTTCCAAAATTAATTCTAGAAATTAAATTTAAATACATCTTAATTTCAACTTTAGATAATTTTAAAGATTTAAAATTATTCTTTGGTATTTTAACTCCAAAAGATACTTTATATTTATCAACATTCATTTCTCTTTCTGAATATTCAGTTTTAATTTTAAAAGGTTCATTAACTTTCTTTAAAACTGGTTTAATATATTCATCAAACTTAAATTTATTCATACTATCATTAATAATAGCAACCGCTTCTTCTGGATTAAAATCACCAGTTAAAATCATAAACATATTTTCTGGATGATAAAAAGCTTTATAAGCTATCTCAATATCTTCAAGTTTAATATCTTTAACATCTTCTACAGTTCCACCAACTAAAAATTGATGTTTATCATTAATATAAAGATTATCAAAAATACTATTAACAACTTGAATACTAGGTCTATCTTTATACATTTTAACTTCTTCTAAAATAACCCCTTTTTCACTATTAACAAGTTCCTTAGTATAATAAGGAGTATAAACATATTTTATTAAATACTCAACATTTTCTTTAAATCTACTATTAGCAAAAACTTCATAACAAGTAACATCATAACTAGTAAATGCATTAACTGAAGCCCCTAAATTACTAAAATGTTCAAAAGCATTCTCATCAGGTAAATTAAAAGTTAAATGTTCTAAAAAGTGAGCTATACCATTAGGTAATGAATAATCTTTTCCATCATATTCAAAATCAGTATGAATAGATCCAAACTTAGTATTCAAAGTTACATAATAATTTTTAACTTTATTATTAGGAATCATATATATATCTAAACCATTATCTAAATGTTCAACATATAAAGTTTCCTTAGCACCTAATATCTCAATCTTATTCATTTTCTTCACCCTCTAAAACAAAAGTCGTAGCAACATCTACCTTTTTAGCAAACTTATAAATATCATCAATCTTAACTTCTTTAAATGTCTTTAATCTAACATCCAATTCATCTAAATCAGAAATATCTTGGAAATAATAATTATCAACAATTCTAAATAAATCATCTTTATTCATATTTAAGCTAGTATTAATAAGTTCTTTGGCTTGACTTAATTCATCTTCACTTACATCTTTAGACATATCTTTTAAACATTCTTTAATTAATTTAATCGCTTTATCAACACAATTAATATCTACAGCGGTCTTTACTACAATCATATTATCATACTTATTATAATTAGAATTAACTGTATAGCATAAAGAATTATCCTGTCTTAACTTTTTAGATAATTTAGTTTGAAGAGAACCTCCACCCAAAATCATATTATATAAATTAGCAACATACTTTTTCTCATAATCATTCAAATCATTTAATCTTAATAACATTACAATATTACTTTGAGCAGATGTAAACTTAGCACTTCTAAATTTAGTTTTAACACTTAAGTCTGGTGTATATAAATCAACTCTATGAGTTTTAATAACATCAAATTTAGCATATTGTAAAATATATTTAGTAACTTCTTCCATATCTAAGTCACCAATCACAAATATATCAATATAATCACTAGCTAACACTTTTTCATAATATTCATATAAAGATTCAGGAGTAATTGCATCAATATCATCTAGACTACCTAAAGAAGTATAAGCAGTAGGAGTATCCTTAAGATTTTCCTTAGCACCTACTATGGCTTGTTTAGCTGGACTTTCTTTAATTGAATTAATATCATCTCTAATTCTCTTTTTAACAAGTTCAACAGTTTTATTATCAAATTCATTATTATTAACATTAGGATTAAAAATCATATCAAATAATAATTTTATCGAATCTTTAACAATACCCTTTTCAGTATATTTAGAACTAATAAAATCAACACCACAACTTGTAACAAAAGCGTTTCCTACCTTACTATTAGAACAATATATCCCTGCATTATATAATTCTTCTAATTTTAAATTAAGTAATCTTCTACTTTTAAATTCATTATTGTTTTCAAATAATACATCGAATAAAGCATTTCTTTTAGTTATATCATTTACATTAACATTATTTCTAAAATAAATTTCAACATGACACAACTTAAATTTATCTGTTTTTATTGTATGTAAATTAAAAGTCCCAAATTGTTGTTTTTTATAAATCATCTTAGACACCTCTTCTTCTTAGTATACCAACATTTACTCTTTTTATAATGACATTATATCATAAATTATGTTATAATTTGAATAATAAGAAGGTGGTCAAATGAATCCTATACATATAGTTACAGGTAAAAAAAATATTGCATCAAGAGTATTACTTCCAGGAGATCCATTAAGAGCAAAATATATTGCTGAAAATTATTTAGAAGATCCAGTTTTAATTAATAATGTTCGAAACATGCTTGGTTATACTGGTAAATACAAAGGAAAAAGAATAACCATTATTGGTTCAGGAATGGGAATTCCAAGTGCTTCTCTCTATGTTTATGAATTATTTAAATTTTATAATGTTGAAAGAATAATTAGAATCGGTTCAGCTGGTTCCCTAAATCCTAACATCCATGTTAAAGATATCATTTTAGGAACAAATGCTTATTCAGATTCAAATTTTAGATATGCTTTAACTAAAAGTAAATCAAAAAAAATAAGTGGTAGTAATTATTTAAATCAACAAATTATTAAAACTTCTAAAGAATTAAATATTCCAATTAATAAAGGAACCATTTATACAAGTGAAGTATTTGATGCTTACGAACCAATAGATCATTTATTAAATAAAATACCTAAAAATATAAATTTACTTGCTTGTGAAATGGAAGCATTTGGTATCTACACAGTAGCCAAATTTTTAAATAAAGAAGCAACCTGCCTAGTATCTATTTCTGATAGTAAATATGAAAAAGATAAAGATTTAACTGCTTTAGAAAGACAAACAACACTAGATCAAATGATTTATTTAGCTTTAAATTCAATCATAAAAAAATAAAGAACTAATAATTCTTTATTTTTTTTGATAAGCTGTTCCTTTCAATTTTTTATCAATTTTATCAAATATTTTCTTTAACTCATCAGCATTATAATCTAATCTTTCACAAAGTAATTCACCATTTTCTATATAAGAGCTACCAACTCTTAATAGTTCACTCTTTAAATAGTTAAAGACATCCTCTAAATATGGATATTGAGGATATATATTAATAAATACTTCTTTAAGTTTTTTAAAAGAAATATATTCATCCTCATTTTCATAATTTATTGCAAAATCATAATTTTCACCATCGGCATGATACTCATGTCTATCACTACAAGAAACAATTGTCTCACTTCCATGTTTAATTTTAAAAGTACGATAAACAAAAGAATACCAACCTTCATAAGTATTACTTACGGGAAGACTTTCATTTTTTTCTAAAGAAACAACACAATCATATTTACTTTTTTCTACTCTAGAAAGAATAAGTGCTAAATAATTAAAAACAACTTTTCTATCTAACATTAAACGTTCATATAGTGAACTATTAACATCTATAAGTTCATTTTTAATCTTATCAACTACACTACTTAAATAAGGATAACTTTTATATAAAGGTTCAACTAATTTTCTTAAAGAGGAAAAAGAAACATTATTACTAGTGCATTTCCCATCTACTGGAGTGATATGAACACCATCTATAATAACATCACTGGTTAAAATAGTATGACTTATAACCTTACGATCATCTAAACATATTGATAAAGTACTAAAATATTTTTTATCAATTGCATTACCACCAGGTAACTTGCTTGTTTTAATATCATCTTCTCTAATTAAACAAAAATCTAATCCTTCATGCTTAGTTAATTCAAATAATAAATATTTAAAGAAATCATCTCTATTTAAAACAATATTATCTCCTCTTAAGTCAGAAATTAATTTACCAAATATATTCATAATAAACGCCCCTTTCAGACCCAGTAAAAATTATACTATCACAAATATGCACAATAAACCAATGTTATTCCATAATTTTTACACACCTTTACATAAAAAAAGACTTAAATTAGTCAACTAATTCAAGTCTAATTTGCATAGCATCGTCACCTTTACGTTCATTTAATTTAATTAAACGAGTGTATCCACCATTACGATTAGCATAACGTGGAGCTAATTCATTAAATACTTTATTAACAGCAACTTTGTCATTTTGTAAGAAAGCTAAAGCTTTTCTTCTAGATACTAAAGAACCATCTTTACCATAAGTAATCATTTTATCAACAAATTTTCTTACTTCTTTTGCTCTTGCATCAGTAGTAACAACATATTCATTTTTAATAACGTCTTTAGTAAGTCCTGCTAATATACTTCTTCTTATGCGAGTTTCTCTGCCTAATTTACGATATAACATATTACTTACCTCTTTCTAATCGCGGAACTTTAGTCCCATTTCTTTAACTTTATCTAAAACTTCTTTTAAAGACTTCTTACCTAAATTTCTAATCTTAGTAACGTCTACTTCTCTCTTATCAATTAAATCTTGCATAGTATGAATACCGGCTCTCTTTAAGCAATTATAAGCTCTTACAGAGAATTCAATTTCTTCAATAGGAGTTTCTAAAGTTTTAGTGATTTGATCAACTTTCTTTTCAGCTATAATTCCAGTAACATCACTTATTGCATTTAAATCAGCAACAATATTTAAATGTTCAATTAAAATCTTAGCTGCTAAAGCCATAGCTTCTTCAGGACTCATTGATCCATTAGTATAAACTTCCATAATTAATTTATCATAATTTTCATTATGACCTACACGAGCGCCTTCAACTTCATAAGCAACTCTTTCGATAGGACTGTATAATGAATCAATAGGAATTAATCCTTGAACAGCATCGCCTAAAATCTTCTTATTTTCTTTTGCATCAACATAGCCACGACCATTACCAACAGTCATTTCCATATCAATTTTTCCACCTTGAACTAAGTTACAAATAACTAAATCAGGGTTAACAATTTCAATATCAGCATCTCTTTCGATATCTCCAGCAGTAACTGCGCCTTCCTTATCTGCAAATAATCTGATAGTTTTATTTTCTTTACTATGATTTTTAATAACTACGCTTTTTAAATTTAATACAATACTAGTTACATCTTCAACAATGCCATCAATTTTTTGGAATTCATGCATAACTCCATCAATTTTAACAGAAGTTATAGCAGATCCTGGCATAGAAGATAACATAACTCTTCTAAGTGCATTTCCAATAGTTGTTCCAAAACCTCTTTCTAAAGGTTCTAATTCAAACTTTCCATAATTGTTTTTTTCGATATATTCTGTGATTTTGTATTCTGGTTTTTCAAAATTCATAAATCTTCAAATCCCCTTTCTTAATTTCTTGGACGTTTTGGTGCTCTACAACCATTGTGTGGTACTGGTGTTTCATCGTTAATAGCAGTAATTTCTAAACCTGCAGTTTGTAATGCTCTAATAGCATTTTCTCTACCGCTACCTAAACCTTTAACGAATACTTCAACTTTTTTAACTCCAGAGTCCATTGCGCTTCTAGCAGCAGCTTCAGCAGATTGACCAGCAGCAAAAGGAGTCTTTTTCTTTGATCCTTTATAACCAATAGTACCTGCAGATGCCCAACTAATAACGTTTCCATTTACATCAGTAATTGAAACTACTGTGTTATTATAAGTTGAATGAATATGTGCTTGTGCTTCAGGAATATTCTTTTTAACTTTTCTTTTTCTTCTATTATAAGCCATTATTTACCTCCTATTTACCTACTTTTTTCTTATTTGCAACTACTTTACCTTTACCCTTACGAGTACGTGCATTTCTACTAGTACGTTGACCATGAACTGGTAAGCCTTTTTTATGTCTAGTACCTTGATATGAATTAATTTCCATCTTACCTTTAATGTTCATTTGAACTTCTCTTCTTAAATCACCTTCAGTAAGATATTTATCAACTTCTTTTCTTAAAGCTGCTTCCATATCAGGAGTTAAATCTTTAACTCTTACAGATGGATCAACTTTAGCATCACTACAAATCTTTGTAGCAGTACTTCTACCAATACCATAGATATAAGTAAGTCCTATTTCAATTCTTTTTTCTTTTGGTAATTCTATATTTTTAATACGAGCCATTTAAATATTCCTCCTAACCTTGTCTTTGTTTATGTTTAGGGTTATCACAGATAACCATAACTTTTCCTTTTCTTCTAATAATTCTACATTTAGCACACATTTTCTTTACAGATGGTCTAACTTTCATTATAATCCCTCCTATTTTCTATAAGTAATTCGCCCACGTGTTAAATCATAAGGTGAAAACTCTATAGTAACTCTATCACCTGGTAAGATACGAATCATATTCATTCGTATTTTACCAGAAACGTGAGCTGTTGCTATAAAGCCATTCTCTAATTCAACTTTATATTCATCTTTGATAACGTCTACAACTTTACCATCAACTTCAATTTTAGTTTCTTTAGCCACTATTTCACTCTCCCGTTAATATTTCATAGCCTGTATCCGTAACTGCTACTGTATGTTCAAAATGAGCACTAGGTCTTCCATCTTGAGTAACAATAGTCCAGTCATCATCTAAGATACAAACATGTCTGGAACCAGCAGTAATCATCGGTTCAACCGCAATAACCATGCCAGTTTTTAAAACCATACCAGTGTTATATTTACCATAATTTGGAACATCAGGTTCTTCATGTAATTCACGTCCAACTCCATGACCAACTAGTTCTCTTATAACACCTAATTTTTGTTTATTAGCATATTCACTAATACGAGCTCCAATATTATATAAATGAGCTCCATTTTTAACTTCTTTAAGACCTATATAAAGCATCTTTTCAGTATGATGCAAAAGTCTTTCTTTTTCAGCATTAATCTTCCCAACAGGATAAGTCCACGCTGAATCAGAATGATATCCCTTATATAATGTACAAATATCTAAAGTAACAATATCTCCTTCTTGAAGTTCTCTGTCACTGCCAATACCATGAACAACCTCATCATTAACAGATACACAAATATTACCAGGATAGCCTTCATAGTTTAAACAACTAGGAACACCACCTTGACTTCTTATAAATCTACCAGCTTCTTCGTCTAAAAACTTCGTAGTAACACCAGGAGCTATCAAATCCTTTAAATGTTGATGACACATATAAGTAATATGTCCAGATTCTTTAATTAAAGCAATTTCTTCTTTAGTCTTAATACTAACCACTTAAAACCACTTCTATCTATTTAATAACTTTTTCTATTTCAGTAAAAGTTTCTTCTGGATTAGAAATCTTATCTATATTAACAAGTAACCCTTTATCTTTATAATAATCAAGTAAAGGCTTCGTATTATCTAAATAAGTTTCATATCTAACTTTAAAGGTTTCCTCATTATCATCAGATCTACTAATTAATTCTCCCCCACATACATCACAAATACCATCAGCTTTAGGTTTTGCAAAATATTTATTAAAAGTGTGAGAACAATTTTTACAACTTAATCTACCAGTTGCTCTTTGAACTAATAAATCATAAGGAACTTCTAAATTAATTACAACATCAATACTCTTACCAATCTTACTTAAGATATCTTCTAAACAAGGAACTTGTTCCATATTACGAGGATATCCATCTAAAATAATTGGTTTATCAGTTTCTGATAAAGCTTTTGTAAGTAATGAATTAACAATTTCACTACTTACAAGTTTACCGGCACTCATTAATTCTTTAAGTTGTAATCCTAATTCTGAACCAGATGCAACTTCAGCTCTAAGTAAATCCCCAGTTGAAATATGAACATATCCATATCTACTAACTAATAAATCACTTTGAGTACCCTTACCAGCTGCAGGTGGCGCTATAAAAATTATATTCTTCATTATCTATTTCTTCTTCTCTTTCTTGAACCAACATAACTACGAGATACAATTGAACTTTCTAATTGCTTATAAGTTTCTAAAGCAACACCTACAACAATTAATAAACCTGTACCTCCAATAGTAACACTAGATGAAAGGTTGGATACCTTACTAAATAAAATTGGTAAAGCAGCAATAACCATTAATCCTAGAGTACCAAATACAGTAATTCTAGTAATAACATATTTTAAATGATTACTAGTAGCATCCCCTGGAGTAATACCAGGAATATAACTACGATTCTTATCTAAATTCTCAGCCATCTCATCAGGATTTAATTCAAGTAATGTATAAAAATATCCAAATACAAAGATTAATACCATATATAGTAAGAATCCTGTATAACTTGTATATGCAATATAATTTGTTATAAAATTAGCAAATTTTTCATTTTTAATTACTTCCGCAACTAATGATGGAATACCAATAATAGCAGAAGCAAAAATTACCGGAACAACACTAGCAGTGTTTAACTTAATAGGAATATAAGATTTTTCTCCTCCATAAGCACTTGATGTTCTATTAGAATATTGAATAGGAATTCTTCTTTCTGCAAGTTGCATATAAATTACTCCAATAATAATTGCCAAATAAACAATTACAAATAAAGAAAATAATATAATACCAGTCCATGTACTAAAAGTACCAGCTAATACTAATTCATCAAATGCAGTAATAAATGTAGATGGTAAAGTATTAACAATACCAGCCATAATTATTAAAGAAACACCATTACCAATACCTTTTTTAGTAATTTGATCACCAAGCCATAATAGGAAAGCAGTACCAGCAGTTAAATAAATTGTTGTTTTAACTACCCCAAAAGTACCAGCATCACCTAAGAATGCTATAGAGAAAACATAACCTTGAATTAAAGCAAATAGAATACCTAAATATCTATTAATTCTATTTAACTTTTGTCTTCCAGTTGCTCCTTGTTCCTTTAATTCCTTAAAGTAAGGAATTATATCCATTTGCAATAATTGTGTAATAATTGTAGCCGTAATATAAGGCATAACACCTAACGCAAATATTGAAAATGATTTTAAACTACCACCACTCATTAAATTAAGTAGCTCAAGAAATCCTAAATTCTTAGTGATTTCCTTGGCACCAGGAACAATAATATTTGTTCCTAAAGCGAATATTGCTAGGCACACTAAGGTGAACAATATTCTTTTGCGTAAATCTTTATTAGAAGGATTAAATAACCCCTTAAGATTTGCAAACATTAAATCACCTCAGCAGTTCCACCAGCATCTTCAATCTTACTAACAGCCTTACTAGAGAATCTATTAGCTTTGATTGTTAATTTCTTTTCTAAATTACCATTTCCTAAAACTTTAAGTCCAGATAATTCTTTCTTAATAATACCCATTTCTTTTAATAATTCTAAAGTAACAGTATCACCATCATTAAATCTATTTAAATCACTTAAATTAATAATAGCGTATCTAACTGTAAAGTTAGCATTATTAAATCCTCTTTTAGGAATTCTTCTATAAATAGGACTTTGTCCACCTTGGAACCAAGGTTTAATACTAACACCACTTCTGGCTTTTTGACCTTTTTCTCCACGAGTAGATGTTTTACCCATACCAGATCCAGGTCCACGTCCTACAATTTTTCTTCTTTTAGCTTCAGGTAAAGAGTTTAATTCATGTAATTTCATATTATAACTCCTCCACTTTCTTACCACGTAATTCTGCAATATGTTCTGCACTACGTTGACTCTTTAATGCTTCTAAAGTAGCTTTAGCAACATTAACTTGAGTATTTGATCCTAAAGATTTAGAAACTATATCTTTAACACCAGCTATTTCTAATACAGCTCTAACTGCACCACCAGCAATAATACCAGTACCTTCTTTAGCAGGTTTAATTAAAACTTTAGCTCTACCACATTTACCAATTTGTTCATGTGAAATAGTTCTTCCATCTACAATATCAACCTTAACTAAATTTTTATTAGCAGCTTGAATACCCTTTTTAATAGCTTCTGGAACTTCCATAGATTTTCCAGTTCCAATACCTACTAAACCTTTTCCATCTCCTACTACCATAGTAGCAGCAAATCTAAAGTGACGACCACCTTTAGTAACTTTAGTTACACGAGTGATAGAAATAACTTTTTCTTCTAAAAGTTTCTTTTTAGGTTCGAAATTTTTCTTAAATTCTTTTCTAGGTTTTCTATCCTTTTTAAAGTTTTTATTATTTTCTTTTACTGTAGTTTCAGTAGTAACTTCAGTATTTAAAATTTCTTTATTTTCTTCCATTATTTCCCTCCCTCTAGAACTCTAGTCCGTTTTCACGTGCAGCATCAGCAAGAGCTTCTACACGTCCATGATATTGGTAGCCACCTCTATCAAATACGACTTTTTTGATTTTAGCTTCTTTAGCTTTTTTAGCAATATCAGCACCTACAGCTTTAGCAGCTTCGATGTTTCCACCATTTTCAAGCTTTAAAGCTACAGAAGAAGAGCTTACTAAAGTAGTTTGGGCTTCATCATCAATAATTTGAGCGTAAATCTCACTATTTGATCTAAATACATTTAATCTTGGCATTTCCGCAGTTCCAAAAACAGTTTTACGAACACGAGCATGTCTTCTTAATCTAGCAACATTGTTTGATTCTTTCTTTATCATAACTATACCTCCTATTTAGCAGCTTTCTTACCTTCTTTACGTCTAATAACTTCGCCTTTATATTTAATACCTTTTCCTTTATAAGGTTCAGGTTTTCTAATTTTACGAATATCAGCCGCAAATTCAGATACTTTTTGATTATCAATACCAGAAATCTTTAACTCTGTAGTTGAAACACCTTCAACAGTAATACCAGCAGGAATTTCAACAATAACAGGTTTAGAATATCCAGCACTAACTGTAATTTGATTTCCAGAAACAGCAAATCTATAACCTACACCAACTGTTTCTAATTCTTTTACAAAACCTTCAGATACACCAGTTAACATATTTTTAATTAATGCATTAGTAGTACCATGAATACTTTTTGTAAATTTGTTTTCGTTTGCTCTTGTACAAACGATAGTATTTTCTTTAACTTCAATATTAATATCTTTGTTAAATTCTTTGCTAAGTTCTCCTTTAGGTCCCTTAACAGTCATTTTATTTCCATCAAGAGTTACTGTAACTCCATTAGGTATATTTAAAACTCTATTTCCAATTCTACTCATAACCTAATTTTCCTTACCAAATGTAGGCAAGTACTTCTCCTCCTAGGCCATTTTCTCTAGCCTTTTTATCAGTCATGATTCCTTTAGATGTAGAAATAATTGCAATTCCTAAACCATTTAGTACTCTAGGAAGTTCATCACGTTTAGCATATACTCTAAGTCCTGGCTTACTAATTCTCTTAAGACCAGTAATAACTCTTTCTTTTTTGTTATCTCCATATTTTAAAGATAGATCTAACATTTTAGTTTCTTCGTTAACTGCATATTCACTAATATAACCTTCTTCTTTTAATATAGAAGCGATTTCTCTAGTCATTTTAGTATTTAAAACAGCTACATTATTATATTTCATTTGATTTGCATTACGAATTCTTGTAAGCATATCAGCAATAGTATCAGTTACCATAATCTAACTTCCTTCCTACCAACTTGATTTCTTTACGCCTGGAATTTTACCTTCATTTGCTAATTCTCTAAAGCAAATACGGCATAATCCAAATTTACGTAAAACTCCATGAGGTCTTCCACATCTTGAGCAACGAGTGTAAGCTCTAACCTTAAATTTAGGAGTTCTTTGATTTTTAACTTTTAAACTAGTTTTTGCCATCCTCGCACCTACTTTCTAAATGGAAGTCCAAAGCCTTTTAATAATTCTAAAGCTTCTTCATTTGTTTTTGCAGTTGTAACAAAAACAATATCCATACCTCTTAATTTAACAACATTATCATATTCAATCTCAGGGAAAATTAATTGATCTTTAATACCTAAAGTATAATTTCCTCTACCATCAAAAGCTTTTGGAGAAACACCTCTAAAATCTCTAACACGAGGTAAAGATACTTTAATTAATTTTTCTAAGAAAGTATACATATTTTCACCACGTAAAGTTACTTTAGTTCCAATAGTTTGTCCTTCTCTTAATTTAAATCCTGCAATTGATTTTTTAGCTCTTGTAATAACAGCATGTTGTCCAGTAATAGCTTCTAAATCAGCTTTAGCAGCTTCTACTAATTTCTCATCATGAGAACCATCACCAACACCAATGTTAATAACAATTTTTTCTAATTTAGGAATTTCCATAGTTGAAGAATAATTAAATTTATTCTTTAATTCTGGTTTAATTTCTTTATTATATAATTCTTTTAATGTATTCATTATTTTTCACCTACTTCTTTCTTAGTAGATTTTTTTGTAGTTTTTTTAGCTGTTTCTTTTTTCTCTACTGGTTTAACTTCTTTTTTAGAAGCTTTTTCTTTAACTCCAGATTCAATAACCTTTACGTTAGATACATGAATAGGATTTTCAGTTTCTAATATTCCACCAGTTTCATTAGTTCTTGATGGTTTCATATGTTTTTTAACAATATTGATACCTTCAACAACAACACGGTCTTTATTTTTAAGAGTAAATAAAACTCTTCCTTCCTTACCTTTATCTTTTCCAGTAAGTACTTTAACTTTATCTCCAACTTTAACTTTCATATATCCTCCTATAAAACCTCAGGAGCAAGTGATACGATCTTAGTAAATTCTTTATCACGTAATTCACGAGCTACTGGTCCAAGAACACGAGTTCCGATTGGTGATTTATCTTCTTTGATTAAAACGCAAGCATTGTCATCAAATTTGATATAACTACCATCTTCACGTCTAACGCCTTGTACAGTTCTTACAATAACAGCTTTTACTACTTTACCTTCTTTAACATTACCATTAGGAATAGCTTTTTTAACAGTTCCTACAACAATGTCTCCAATATTTCCATAAACACGTTTGCTGCCACCTAATACTCTAATTACCATAAGTTCACGAGCACCAGAGTTATCAGCAACTTTTAATCTTGATTGTTGCATTATCATATTCTCTAATCCTCCTTCTTATAAAACTACAGCTTTTTCAATTACTTCAACTAATTCATATCTCTTAGTTTTAGATAAAGGTCTAGTTTGAGCAATTCTAACTGTGTCTCCTACACTAGCAATATTTTTTTCATCATGAGCAGCATACTTTTTAGAGTATTTTACTCTCTTTTTATATAATGGGTGATTACGATAAGTTTCTACTAAAACTGTAATAGTTTTATCATTAGCATTGCTAACAACTTTACCGATTAATTCAGCTCTTTTAGTTTCCATTATTTTTCACTCCCATCTAATTCATTTAAAACAGTTTTTAATCTAGCTACATCTTTTCTTAAAGCATTAATTCTATGAGGTTTATCAAGATTTCCAGTAGCTTGTTTCATTCTTAAATCAAATAATTCAGTTTTGATTTCAGTTATTTTCTTATTAATATCTTCTTTAGACATTTTACGAATTTCACTAGTTTTCATCTTTAGCCTCATCTTCTTTCTTTACGAATTTTGTTTTAACACATAATTTATGAGAAGCTAAACGTAGAGCTTCACGAGCGATTTCCTCAGATACTCCACCAACTTCAAACATAATTTTTCCTTCTTTAACAACTGCAACCCATTCTTTAACGTCACCTTTACCTTTACCTTGTCTAGTTTCTAAAGGTTTTTGAGTACGTCCTAATTGTGGGAAAATATTAATCCATACTTTTCCACCACGTTTCATATAACGAGTCATAGCGATACGTGCAGCTTCAATTTGTTTAGCGTTAACATATCCACCTTCTTTAGCAGCTAATCCGTATTCACCAAAAGATAAAGTAAGATTACCTTTAGATTTTCCTTCATAACTTAATCTATGAGGTTTACGATATTTAACTCTCTTAGGCATTAACATTATTTAACACCTCCGTTTGTATTTTTAGTAGGAAGAATTTCTCCCTTATAGATCCAAACTTTAACACCAATCTTACCATAAGTAGTTGGTGCAGTAGATGTAGCATAATCGATGTCAGCTCTAATAGTATGTAGAGGAACAGTACCTTCAGTATAACCTTCAGTACGAGCCATTTCAGCTCCACCTAATCTACCAGAAACAGCAGTTTTAACACCAACAGCTCCAGCTTTCATAACATCTTTAATTGCTTTCTTTTGAACAGTTCTGAAGTTAGCTCTGTTTTCAATTTGTTTAGCAATTTGATCAGCTACGATTTGAGCATTTAAATTAGGATTCTTTTCTTCTACAATAGTAACATAAACATCTTCATTTACTAATCTCTTAATTTGTTTTCTTAATTTTTCAATATCTTCTCCACCACGGCCAATAATTACACCAGGTTTAGCAGTATGAATTTTAATTTCATTACGATTTTTCTTTCTTTCGAT
Source organism: bacterium (assembly GCA_004563275.1). The sequence goes on along the minus strand of SFSZ01000012.1, from coordinate 14,714 downwards.
AACTACTTCACTAACAGCAGCATCTTTAAGATATTCTTTTAAGAATTCTCTAATTTTTAAATCGTTATTTAATAATTTAGCATAATCTTTTTCAGCATACCATTTACTTTGCCAATCTTTATTTACGCCAAGTCTTAATCCATTAGGATTTACTTTTTGTCCCATTCTTATGCCTCCTTACCATCACTAACTTTAACAGTTATGTGACTTGTTCTCTTGTCTCTACGATCTACTTTAGTTCTTGAACCAAATTTAACTCTCTTAAGAACTGGTCCTGGATTAATAAAGCATTCAGAAACAAATAATTCTTCTTCTTTTAAGTTTAAATTGTTTGTAGCATTAGCTACAGCAGAATTTAAAACTTTAATAATTAATCTACTAGATTTTGTATTAGTATTCTTTAAAATAGCTCTAGCATCAGTAACACTTTTTCCTCTAATTAAATCAAGAGTCATTCTTGCTTTACGAGGAGCAACTATAGCCATTTTATGCATTGCGTAAGCTTCCATTTAACCTCCTACTTATTTCCAGCGTGGCCTGTAAATTTACGAGTTAAAGCAAATTCACCTAATTTATGACCAACCATTTCTTCAGTTATAAAAACTGGTATAAATTCACGTCCATTATGAACTGCAATTGTATGACCAATAAAGTCAGGGAAGATAGTTGAACGACGAGACCAAGTTTTAACAACTTCTTTTTTATTGTTTTCATTTAACTTTTTAATTTTATTCATTAAGCTCTTATCAACGAAAGGGCCTTTTTTAATACTTCTTGCCATCTACTTTCCTCCTATTTCTTTCTTCTACTAACAATTAATTTGCTAGAAGCTTTCTTACTCTTACGAGTTTTAAATCCAAGTGCTGGTTTACCCCAAGGAGTAACAGGACCTTTTCTACCGATAGGTGTACGTCCTTCACCACCACCATGTGGGTGATCATTAGGGTTCATAACAGATCCACGGTTAGTAGGTCTAATACCCATATGACGAGTACGTCCAGCTTTTCCTATATTAACTAATTCATAATCTTCGTTACCAACAACTCCGATTGTTGCCATACATTCACCAAGAACTTTTCTTGTTTCACCTGATTGTAAACGTAACATAACGTATTTACCTTCACGGCCTAAGATTTGAGCACTAGCTCCAGCACTTCTTGCCATTTCAGCACCCTTACCAGGTTTAAGTTCGATATTGTGAACAACAGTACCAACTGGAATATTCTTAAGTGGTAAAGCATTTCCTACTTTGATATCTACATTTTCTCCAGATTCAACAATCATACCTACTTTAATATCTTTAGGAGCGATAATATATCTTTTTTCTCCATCTTTATATGTTAATAAGCAAATATTTGCTGATCTATTTGGATCGTATTCAATTGTAGTAACTCTAGCAGGAATACCAAATTTATTTCTCTTATAATCAATAATACGATATTTTCTCTTAGCTCCTCCACCAATGTGTCTTACAGTCATACGTCCTTGATTATTTCTACCACCTGTCTTATTTAAACTAACAAGTAAACTCTTTTCAGGAGTACTAGTAGTAAGTTCAGTGTTAGTTAAAGTACTCATTCCTCTACGACCATTAGTAGTTGGTTTATACTTCTTAATTCCCATTATAAGTCACCTACATTTCTATAGAACTACCTTCACATAAAGTAACGATAGCTTTCTTATAAGTTTTTCTAGTTCCAGTGTATCTACCAACTCTTTTAGCTTTTGGCTTAGTATTTAAAGTATTTACACTTTTAACTTTTACATTAAATGTTTCTTCAATTGCTTGTTTAATTTGAATTTTATTAGCATTCTTAGCAACTTTAAAAACAAATACATTATTTTGTGCTAAAGCACTAGTTTTTTCAGTAATAACTGGTGAATAAATAATATCAGATTTCATTATTTAAGCACCTCCTCAATATATTTCATTGCAGCAGTATCAACAACTACAACATCAGCATTTAAAATGTCATATACATTAATTTCATTAGCAAGTAATACTAAAGTATTTTCTAAGTTTCTTGAAGCCATATATAAATTCTCAGCATCGTTTCCACAAACAAATAATACTTTTCCACTTAATTTTAATGTACTTAACATATTCTTTAAATCTTTAGTTTTTAAACTATCTATTTCTAAAGAATCAACAACAATTAATTGTTTAGCATTAACTTTATTAGTTAAAACACTTCTTAAAGCTAAAACTCTTTCTTTCTTATTCATTTTAAATGTATAAGATCTAGGAGTAACACCAAAGGCAACTCCACCGCCTCTATAATGAGGAGCACGAATTGAACCTTGACGAGCATTACCAGTACCTTTTTGTTTATATGGTTTTCTTCCACCACCAGATACTTCAGCACGAGTCTTAGTTTTAGCAGTACCTTGTCTTAAAGAAGCTAATTGTAAATCTAAAGCTTTTTTAACAACAACGTCATTTTCATTTGCTTTGAAGATTTCATCATTTACTTTTAAATCTTCTACTTTTTCACCTTTAAGGTTAATAATATCTAATTTAGCCATCTTCAAACCTCCTACTTTTCTTCCTCAGTAGAATTTTCAGTAGCTACTGTTTCTTCTGGTTTAACTTCTTCAGCAGCATTATTAATTTCTTCTACTTCTTGAGTTTCAGTTTCTAAAGCTGGTTCTTCATAAGTAACTAATTCAAAAGTACCTTTTTCTCCACCTTTAACAGCTGATCTAATTAATACTAATGATTTTTTAGCTCCTGGAACATTACCACTTACTAAAATATAATTATCATTTAAATTAATATCAACAATTTCTAAATTTTGAATAGTAGTAGTCTCAACACCCATGTGTCCAGATAATACTTTTCCTTTTAAAACTCTCATTGGTCTCATAGTACCCATTGAACCAGGTCTTCTATGATATCTTGAACCGTGAGTTTTAGGTCCTTCAGATTGATTATTTCTAACAATAACACCTGTAAAACCATGTCCTTTAGAAGTTCCGGTAACATCTACCTTTTCTCCTACTTCGAATATGTCAGCCTTAATAGTACTTCCAAGTTCATATTGAGATGCATCAGATACTCTAATTTCTTTTAAGAAGCGCTTAGTGCTGGCGTTTGCTTTTTTAGCATGTCCCATTTCTGCTTTAGTTGCATGTTTTTCTTTTTTATCAACAGTACCTAATTGAATAGCTTCGTATCCATCAGTAGCTTTAGTTTTAACTTGCATAACTACATTAGGTTCAGTGCTAATAACAGTAACAGGAATAACTTTTCCATCTTTCGTAAAAACTTCGGTCATTCCGACTTTTACGCCTAAGATTCCTTTTTCCATCTTTCTTTCCTCCATCTAATTATTTTGTTTTAATTTCGATGTCAACGCCACTTGGTAAATCCAAATGAGTTAGAGCATCCATTGTATCCTTACTAGGATCCTTAATATCAATAAGTCTCTTGTGTGTACGCATTTCAAATTGTTCACGAGCATCTTTGTATTTATGTACAGCTCTTAATACAGTAATTTTTTGAATTTCTGTAGGAAGAGGTACAGGTCCAGAGATTTCTCCACCTGTTCTTTTAACAGTTTCAACAATCTTAGCAGCAGCACTATCAAGTACTCTATGATCGTATGCTTTTAGTTTGATTCTTATTTTTGACATTTACATATCTCCTTTCGTTCATATCATGTATAAACATAGCTCCGTAGCAAATTTACCTGATATTCTAAGTTTTATTTTAACAACTTCACCTAGTGTATCAGCAACCTCGCACATCTAAGCCAGTCAAACCAAGATAAATTATACCAATAAAATATATGAAAAGCAACCCTTTTTTTGCCTTTTTTAAAGGTTTTTCTTAAAAATAAAAAGAAAGCATAAAACTTTCCTTAATATATATTTCTTTCTTTATTTGGACACTTTACTTTCACCTTAGCATGACAATTATCATCATAGCATTTAATACAGGTACAATACTCATCAAATTCTCCACACTTACAATCATAACCATAAGCATTTCCAGACTCACATGCTTCAGTAGCTTCATTATATTTATTAGTAATTATTTCCTTATAATCATCAAAATTAACAATAAGTAATACAACAAACGGAATAAATATTAACTTTACCACCGAAAGAATAATACCCACTACACCCAAAGTAATATCCTTAATATTATTCTTTTTAGCTTTAACAATTCCAATAATACTTACAACTAAACCTGATATACAAAAAAAGAATGACAATACAAAACCAATCGTTAATAATTTATTAATACTTTTCTTTTCAGAAGAATTCATTTTACTTCACCTATTTAAATTATAGTGTAAATATAAACATAAGTCTACTTTTTTATATATAGAATTAATGATATAATGTTCTCGAGGTGGAAGTAATGAAATTAGATGTAATAATACCTTGTTATAATGAAGAAGGAAATATCACATTAATGCATGAAAAACTAAGTGAAGCATTAAGTGAAATAAAATATAATCTTATCTTTGTTAATGATGGTTCAAAAGATAAAACAATTGAAAAATTAAATGATATATATAAGTTAGACCCTAAACATGTCAAAGTAATAAACTTTTCTAGAAACTTTGGTAAAGACGCCGCTATGTACGCTGGATTAAGTCATTCAAATGCCGAATATGCCGTTATCATTGATGGTGATTTACAACAAAATCCTAAATACCTATTAGAAATGTTAAACTTCTTAGAAACAAATAAAGATTACGATCAAATATCAATGATTAATAAAACTAGAAAAAAAGAAAATGGAATCATAAAACTACTTAAAAGTATGTTCTACAATTTCATGAATAAATTAAGTGATACCCATTTTGAAAATGGTGCATCAGATTTTAGAATGTTTAGACATTCAGTTGTAGAATCAATTATATCTTTAAAAGAAAATAATCGTTTTTCAAAAGGAATCTTTTCTTGGGTTGGATATAAAACTAAATATATGGAATACACTGTTGAAGATAGACATTCTGGAAAATCAAACTTCAATTTAAAAAATTCATTTAAATATGCCTGGAATGGAATTGTTAACTTTAGTGTTAAACCATTAAAAATAGCTACTGTAGTTGGTACCTTAATATCATTTGTATCATTTATATATTTACTAGTAATTATAATTAAAACCTTAATTACTGGTGGTGATGTTCCTGGATACCCTTCACTAATTTGTGTAATGTTATTCTTAGGAGGATTAAATCTACTAGCTACTGGTATTGTTGGTGAATATATCTCAAAAATGTATTTAGAAATCAAATCTAGACCTATCTATGTAGCAAAAAATACCTTAGGTTTTGATGATGATATTTTATAAGAGACAGTAGTCTCTTTTCTTTTTTCTAAAAATATAGTATAATATGACCCACTTAAAGAGGGAAAATATATGAGTAAAGATGCGAAAGCAAATGATAAATATTATATTGGACCAAAACCTAGTCAAAAAGAAATTGACAGAGCTCTTGACATATTCCAAGCACACCGCATGCAATCTATCGAAGAAGATGTCACATATCGTGAAGCTATAAAAGAATATCGCATATATATAAGAATGATCGCTGAATTATTAAATGAACTAAAATTACCAAATAATCCCCTATATTATTCAATTGTATTACAAAGAATGATTTATCGGGGATACTGTTCAGTAAAAGAATATAAATATGTTTATGACGTTCAAGATATTTTAACTTTTACTTCAGGAATAAATATAATTGCTGGTGAAGGTGTATGTCGTAATTCAACTTGTTTCATAGAAGATGTTTTAAAAAAATTAGAATTCCCTACTGAAAAATTTTATTGTAATTGTCAACCAACTTCTAGACAAAGAAAAGCTAAACCAGCAAACCACGTACTAAATATTATTACAATAGATGATGTAAAGTATGGCTATGACTCAACCAATCGATTTTTCTTAAGATTCATTAATGATTCAGATTTAAGAACATATCTCCCAACTGGAGAAGAAGTTATTTTCCATTTTAAACCTTATGCCTTTTTAGCATTAGAAGGTATCACCCAACTTGCTTCTCAAATATCTGACGAAGAAGTAAATGAAATCATCGTTAGATCAACCGAATTAGTAAATAAAAACAAAGAAGCATTCAATATGTTTAAAGACTATACCCAAGAAAGAAAACAAAAAATATTAACATTAACTCAAAAAAGAAACTAATCACTAGTTTCTTTTTTATTTGTTAAAACATCACTTAAATCTTTATGTTTAACATGTAATAACTTTTTAGATATATTACTTCCCGGCTTTTCAAGAAATTCATCATATATCTCTTTAATATATTCATTCTTATAAGGGTATTTAATTAAAGGTTTATAATCTTTCTTTTGTAAAGATTTATTTCTTTCTTCTTTAATTCTTTGCATATCCGCAATAGGCATTAAAATTTGTCCACCACCAGAAATACAACCACCATCACAATTCATAACCTCTATTAAATCAAATTCATCCTTTATATTAAGTAACTTTTCTAAATTACCCATGGTACTAACCGATGCACACTTAATAATTTTAGAATTAATCTTAACTTTAATTTCTTTATAATATTCTTTATCACTTATAAGAACTAAATCATTAGTTAAATCTTTACCTGTTTCATAATAATATAAAACTCTTAAAACTGATAAAGCTACTCCTCCACTAGTTCCATATATCGTTCCTGAACTAGAACCTACAATCGAATCAAATTCTTCATCTTCTAAAGCTTTAAAATCAACATTATTTTCTCTTAACATTAAAGAAAGTTCACTAGTAGTTAAAACATAATCACAACTACCATTAATAATTTCTTCTTTTTTAGATGTACAAGGAGTTAAAGCTACCAAAATAAACTTACTTAAATCAATATCTTCTTCTTTAGCAAAATACTTTTTAATAATAGTGCTTCCCATTCCAATCGGACTATCACAACTAGATAAATCTTTTAAAATATCAGGATGATAAATAGATGCATATTTAACCCAAGAAGGACAACAACTAGTAAACATTCCCTTTTTATTCTTTTCAATTCTAAGTTTTAATTCATGAGCTTCTTCCATACTAGTTAAATCAGCCCCAAAAGTTGTATCAAAAACATAATCAAAACCTAAAGCTTTTAAAGCAGCAACCATCTTACCTTCTAAAAAAGCCCCTGCTTCATATCCAAAAGCATCTCCTATTCCTACTCTAACAGCAGGACTAGTAAGAACAGCAACTATATATTCTGGATTATTTATATACTCAAGAACCTTATTATAATCATATTTAGGAACTAAAGCTCCCACTGGACAACTTAAAATACACTGTCCACATCCAATACATACCCCATTACATTTATTACTATCATATTTAATATTAACTTTATTTTGACAAGTCCTAAAGCAAGCACCACAATTAATACACCTATCATCTATTCGATAAATACTATGATTATCTTCACTTATATTAACTCTATTATATTTTTTCTCTTCATCTTCAATCAATTCAAAATCAAATAAAGAACCTAAACAATAAGGACAATAATATCCATCATTTAGTTCACCTAAATGAATAAAGCCACAATTTTTACATCTATACTTCATATTATTCACCTAGCATAATAATATCATTTTAACCATAAAAAAACAATTAAGATGCCTTAATTGCTTCATAATATCTGTTAACCTTTTCAGCCCAAGTATTACTTGCTGCATACTTAGGATTCATTAATTCTGGAGTAGTTAAACCCTTTTGCCAATAATTATTATAAACAATATCTAGATAACCTCTAATTCCCTCTTCTAAAGTATCAAACTTCATATAAGAACCACCATTACAAGAAGGACTTCCTTTAAGACCACCAAAATTATTACAATTCTTAGCTAAATAAGAACATCCCCATTTACAACCAGTCTCTAAATTAATAATAGAAACTGCTAAATAAGGATCTAACCCAGTTTCTTTAGTATAGTTAGCAAAATATATTCCTGTTCCTTCCATTGTGTCATATAAATTCTTATTTAATCTTTCCGCTAACTGTTCTAAAGTTAAACCATCCCAAATAATTTCTGGTGCTTTTGTTGTTGTCGTAGTAGTCGTAGTTGTTGTATTATTTTCTTCAGCTAAAACAACTTCTTCTTTTACATCTTTATTTTTTAATGTTGCAGATATGGCAAAAAAAGCACAAATAACAAAAACAGCTGCCATAAAAGCAATAATATCTTCAACTTTAAATTTCTTAAATTTCTTTTTCATATTAATATATTATATTCTATTTAAAATATATTTGCAAGTACACCATAAGAAACAAGCATCATAATAATACTAGCCATCACTACACCTAAAAGAGTTGCTAAGAAAGCTTTCTTCTTATCCATTCTAAGCATCGTTGCAATTAAACAACCAGTCCAAGCTCCTGTTCCAGGTAAAGGTACGCCGACAAATAAAACTAAACCCCAAAACCCATATTTTTCAATAGAGTCTTTCTTTTCATTACCTTTTCTTTCACAAAACAAAACAAACTTCTTTAAAATATTGTGTTTCTTCATAAAATCAAAAACATAATCTAAAAACCATAAAATTAAAGGAATTGGAATTAAATTACCAATCATACAAATAATATATGCAGCTAGTGGCGGTACTTCAAGCAAAGCAGCAGCTATTAAACCACCACGTAATTCTAATATTGGTAAAATAGAAATTAAAAAAATAATTAAATATTTACCAAACATTCCACTTGCAGTAGTTCCAAAAATACCAACTATCCATTTAACTAATTTATCTGTCATTTATTTATCACCTATCTTATTTTAACATATGATTAATAGCATTTACTACACCTATTTTACCATACTCATAAGTAAGAGATCCTTGTTGATAAGCAATATAAGGTTCTCTTAAAGGGGCATCACAAGATAATTCTATGCTAGAGCCATCTGTAAAAGAACCACTAGCCATAATAATGTCAGAATCATATCCGGGCATTTCACAAGGCATTGGTGTAAAGTTAGCATCAATAGCACTATTTGCTTGAATACCTCTAACATATTTAATTAGATCTTCTCTATCATTAAAAACAATCCCTAAAACAATATCATTTAAAGAAGTATTAATACAACTATAGCCTAACTTTTCTAATAAACATTTAGTAAATAATTTAACCTTTAAAGCTGATACTACAACCCTAGGAGCCATATATAAACCAAGTAAAAAATATTTATTCTGACCTAAACTAGGACCTACTTCACTACCTAAACCAGGACTAGTTAATCTTTCTGCACATAAAGAAACATATTTTTCTTTACCAGCAATATAAGCACCATTATTACATATCCCAGCCCCTAAATTCTTAATTAAAGAACCAACTAATAAATCAGCATTAATATTGTCATAATCACATAACTCACAATAACAATTATCAACCATAACAATAATATCCTTATTAATATCTTTAATAAACTTAATAACATTATTAACTTTACTTACACTTAAAGTATCTCTATTACTATAACCAATAGACCTTTGAATATGAACCATTTTAACCCCATTTAAAGACTTCTTTATTAAATCATAATCAAAATCATTATCCACTAAAGAAATACACTTAAAATCAATATTAAAAGCCTTTAAAGAACTATCATTATCAGTAATACCAATAACCTTATGTAAAGTATCATAAGGAAGCCCGCTAATAGAAAGTAAAGTATCACCAGGTCTTAAAATACCAAAAAAAGCTACTGTTAAAGCATGAGTTCCACTAACAAATTGATTTCTAACTAAAGCACTTTCACAACCTAAAACCTCAGCATAAATCTTTTCAATCTTATCACGACCAATATCACCATAACCATAACCAGAAGTACCATTAAAATCCCCTGTCGTAACCCCATATTTATGAAAAGCATCTAATACCCTTTTACTATTAAATAAACATAAATCATCTAAACTCTTAAAATCATCACTTAAAGAAAGTTCAACCTCTTTAACTAAATTATCTAACACTATTATCACCTACTTTAATAATTTGATCATTAATCCCCTTATTCATTGCTACCTTATATACTAAAGACGCTAAAACATCAGGCTTAATGAAATTAATCTTAGCTTTATAAATATCATCCATATCTTTATTCATATCCGTATCAATCCAATCAGGACAAATACAATTAACTCTAATATCACTTAAATATTTAGCAAAATTATGAGTTAAAGAAATAATACCAGCTTTAGAAGCATCATAATCAATACTCTCAGGATAATAAGTATCAATTCCATTCGTAGAAGATATATTAACAATACTACCATTACCCATTTTCTCTATCGCATATTTAGTAACTAAAAAAGTACCTGTTAAATTAGTATGCAATACCCTATTAAATTCTAAAGCACTTTTCTCTAAAGGATCCTTATCATCTGCAATAGCTGCATTATTAATAAGTACATCTAAATGATCAATCTGATCAAACATATCTCTAACTTCTTCTTCATTAGAAATATCACATTTTATAACTCTAGCTTTACTACCAATTTCATCTGCTAACTTATAAGCATCCTTTTCACTTTTATTATAATTAATAATTACTTCAAAACCTTCACTTGCAAATTTCTTAATAATCTCTTTACCCAAACCTCTTGAAGATCCTGTTACTAAACAAATCATAATACCTCCTTAAATAAATCTCTTTAATTTTAGATGTTAATAACTATTTTGTCAAATAAAAAGAATCTTTAAATTTTAAGATTCCTTTTTCTTTAAATTAAGAAGTAAACATCCACACATAAATCCTAAGAATAATGTACATATCCACTCATCAAATACATTTCCACTAAATATACCCGCTACAAAAGTTAATACTATACTAAATAATAAAGATATATTTAAGAAAGTAAATTTATTCTTATAATCTTTAAATACAGAATATACTCCATACATTAAAATAACAAAATAAGGTGCAATAAATACTAATATACCAACTATTCCTATTGAATATATATGAACATAAATATCATTTTCCATATAACAAGGTACATTTCTTAATCTACTAAATCCTACCCCTAAAACATAATCCATCTTATTATCATTAAGATCAATAACTCTATGTGTAATATGTGTCTTTAAATTTCGATGATTAGCTCTATTAACATAATCCATTTTAGCTAACTTTAACCAAAAATCAGGATCTTGTTCATAAGGATATATTTCATTAAAATATTCTGGATCAAATCCATAAACATCTTTCATATTAACTAAGAATTCAATCTTTTTATCATAAATAGCATCTTCATCTTCAGTTAACTCTAAAAACTTTTCAAATTCTTTTATATAGTTTTTAACATAGTCTTTTTCTTGATTTTCATTTATTATCCCAGCATTCTCTTCAATATAATGTCTATTCATTACTGGTGAATAAGGTAATATAACACAGTTAATAGCTGTTAAAATTAAATAAATAACTGATATCGTTAAATTAAATTTATATTCTTTTTTAATAAATACAAAGAATAAATATGCTACAAACATACAAACACTAACAAGTAACCATCCATATCCCGCAACTCTAGTACCAATCATAAGCATTGATAAAAGCATTAAGAAATAAGTTAAACCATATAAAGCTTTCTTTTCTTTTAAGAAATAATATATAACCATAGGAAGTAATGATATTAAAGTAGCACTAACTTGATTAGCCATATGAAATATTCCTTTAGAAGCTATCTTCGTATAACTAACTTCGTTATATATATTAGGATTAAACCAATCAATTATAGTTCTTTCAATTATTTCAGTTCCTCCATCATAACTACCTAAAGCTATTCCTAATAAATTAGTACTTACCATAACTACTGAAAATATTAAAGATACATAAATAATAATCTTCTTTAAATATTCTCTTCTAATATCATTTTCATAAGTAACAAATATCATTAATAAAGGACATACCATTCTAATAATATAAAATAACTCTTTTAAAGTTGAATAATTATTAAACTTATCAAATGGAACATCAAAATTCATTACATTTATTTGATGGAATATTGTATATAACAAATATATAACACAAAAAACTATCAAATATTTCCATTTATTTTTATCCTTCCAATATAAGAAAGTAAATAAAAATAATAAACTCATTACTCCCATTCTAATAATAGTTGCCGGTGAAAATTTAAACACTGCAATTAAATTATCATCATACAAATAAAAAATATCAAATAGTGGTTGCATTATCATAAAAATCGCAAAGACATAACTTAATATTTTTTTGTACTTCTCCATAAAAACACCTCTTGTTATTTCAAAATTAGTTTCAACAATTTTACTTTATTTTTATAGAACAAATTACAAACTATTCTATATTTAATATTCTCCATTTTAAAATATTTATTACTTCTATAATTAGGATATTTTTCTTTCATAATTATAGAAACTTTTTTAATATTATTTAATTTATTAAATTTTAAAAATCTTAAATTAGATGCATGTAATAAATATTCTATATAAATGTACTCTAATTCTTGAGCGTACTTTTCTATCATATCATATTTATTAAATTTATCATATAAGTAACTAAGTGAATCAAAAATAGCCTCATAACCTTCATTATATTCTATCTTATTTAAAGCAGAACCTTCTCTTTGAAAGTAATAATATAATGGTTTATTAACATAAGCATACTTACCAGATACTGCACAAGCAAATGGAATAATCGCATTATCTTCAAAAAATACTCCAGGTAAAAACTTAATATCATACTTATCAAAAATCTCTTTTTTAAATAATTTACAAACAGCTCCAGGCATCCCTATAACCGATTGTTTATCATTATTACAATCATAATTTGGAATATTATTAATATGAATCTTATTATCATCACTAAAGTATTTATAATAGTCACAAATAACTAAATTAACCTTATCATTAATCATTTTATTCATCATAATACTAATTGTATCTTTATCAATAAAATCATCACTATCAACAAAAAATAAATAATCGCCAGAAGCTTTCTTAATTCCATTATTTCTAGCTTGACCTGACCCCATATTATCTTGATTAACAATCACTATTCTATCATCATCATATTTTTCATTCACAAGATCAATTGAATTATCTAAACTACCATCATTAACTAAAATAATTTCAATATCCTTATAAGTTTGATTAACTAAAGAATCAACACATCTAATAATATAATCTTTAGTATTATAAACAGGAACAATAATACTTACCCTATTCATAAACCTATAACCTCATAAAGTTTACTTAATACATCCCTATTATAAACTACTGGATCAAAAGGATTTTCAATCTTATAACCTTTATCTAAAAATTCCTTCATAGCTTCATATATAGCATCTTCATTAATATCACAAACAATACCATAACCATCTAACTCTATCTTAGCGTCACTAACATTAGTTGATATTATTGGTAAATTCATAACCTTAGCTTCTAAATAAACAACTGGATTACCTTCTGTAATGCTAGTTAAAACAAACGCATCAGCTATTTTATAAAAAGGATAAACATTACTTTGCTTCCCAAACATCTTTACATGATCTTCAATTTGTAATCTACTAATAATACTTTTATATAAATCAGTATCAGGTCCACTACCTACCATCCATAAGTCAAAATCATAACCATCTTTTAATAATCTATCAGTAACATTTAATAATGCAATTAAATTTTTAGCTTTCTCTTCATGTCTTCCTACATTTAAGAAAGTATATTTTTCACGTTTTAAGCCTAAATCTTCTTGACTATTTTTAATCATCTTTAAATGATCAATTGGATTATTAATTACAAATAAATTCTGTTTACTATGAGTAAAATTGATATACTTATCTTTAACATAATTTGATACAAAAACAACTTTTTTATATTTTAAAGAATTTGAATATTTAACAAAACGTTTAGCTTCTTCATCAGTATTCCAATATTCTCCATGATACCAAATTGCATTATTAGAAGAAAATCTTTTAGCTAAAATCGTATTAGATTTCACCGTAGTTGTAAAAGAAGCTGCAAAATCAAACTTATGATAATATTTTAAAGAATAATATCCTAACTTAAAGAAATTAACTAGCTTTCTCCACAAAAAATTCCTACTTTTACACATATTTAAATTAACAATCTTCACATCTTTAGGAACTTCATTTAAATAAATACCTTCTCCTTCATCTAAGAATAAAGTAATCTCATATTTTAACTTATCCATATAATTTAAATAATTTAAAATAGCTCTTTCAATTCCCCCAATATCTAAATTCTTAGTTAAGAAAGCAACCTTAATCATTTTTCATTCTCCTTTGTATCAAAAGATAATCTTAAAACTCCATGAGATATTCTATCTTCTTCTTTAGGTAAAGTCATATAATCACCATACATATTCTTTAAATAAAAATCAACATCATTAGGTACCTTATAAAATCTATCTTCAAACTTACACTCTTTCGCAGGAAGATAAACATTTCTTAATAAATAACCTCTTTTAATCGCATATTCACTTAAATAAGTAATTGTATAAGTAGAATTATCATCTTTATAACTCGTCATAATCTTTTTATTTATTTTATAAATTAAACCTTTAGGAAGCCATGAACAAATCTTAGTAATAATTTTAAAATTACATTCATACAAATGAGCAACTTTCATTTTAACTAATAAACTCATCTTTAATATCTTAGCTATATTAGCTTTAATTTTAATTTTATCATATCCACCAGATGGTGCATTATCTATTGG
>SFSZ01000036.1 GCA_004563275.1 bacterium | reverse complement strand
ATTAACACTAAGAATATGGAATTAATTACAAATGATATTCAAAATGATTTTAAGAATAATATAATACTTAGTGAATCTGATTTGGAAACATTAAATAATAATGATAAAACTAAATATTATGAAACATTATCTAATATAAAAAATAAAAATGAAAAGGAAGTTTATAGCAGTATATTATCACTTCCTGATAGTGTAAAATTATTGATATTAAGTGATGCTAAAATAAAAAATGTTTCAATAAGTAAAAGTGATAAATTAAAATTATTAAGTTTTACTTCTAGTAGTACAGATGAAACATCTATGTATAAGAGTCTTGATAAGTTACCTGAAAGTATTAAGAGTCTTATAAAACCTAAAATTGATTTAAATAAAGTAAATAAAATAGGAATATTTTTGATATGTATTTTCTTATTAAGCGCAGTATTTGATTATTTTGAAAATATTATTATGGTTGATGTATCAAATAATTTTGCATATGGTTTGAGAAAGAAAATATCTAAAAAGATAAATAAATTACCTCTTAAATATTTTGATAAAAATAGTTATGGTGATATCTTGTCAAGAATAACTAATGATGTTGATACAATTAATATGTCTTTACAAAATAGTCTTGGTACATTTATGTCATCAGTAACTTTATTTATAGGTTCAATTATTATGATGTTTTCAACTAATGTTTATATGGCTATTACAGGTGTATTATCAAGTTTGATTGGTTTTGTCTTTATGAGTTTAATAATGAAAAACAGTCAAAAATACTTTACTAAAAGACAAATTGAACTTGGTAAATTAAATGGTCATATAGAAGAGGCATACTCATCTCATTTAGTTATTAAGGCATATAATGCTACTAAGGAGTCAACTGATAAGTTTGATGAGTATAATGGTTCATTATATGAATGTAATAGAAAGAGTCAATTCTTATCAGGTTTAATGCCACCTCTAATGGGCTTTATTGGTAATTTTAGTTATGTTGCAGTATGTATAGTTGGTGCTATACTTGTACTTAAGGGTAATATTACTTTTGGTGTTATAGTTGCTTTTATGATATATGTAAGATTATTTACTAATCCATTATCAAGAATTGCTCAAAGTATGACTCAATTACAATCAGCAACATCTGCATCTGAAAGAGTATTTGAATTTGTAGAAGAGGTTGAAATGTTTGATGAGTCTGAAATAACAAAGCAACTCGATAAAGATAAAGTTAAAGGCGAAATTGAATTTAGAAATGTATCATTTGGATACAATGATAATAAAACTATAATAAATAACTTTAATTTTAAAGCTAAACCTGGTGAAAAGATAGCAATAGTAGGTCCAACCGGAGCTGGTAAAACTACAATAGTTAACCTTTTAATGAAATTTTATGAAATTAATAAAGGTGACATATTAATAGATGGTATTTCTACTAAAGAATTAACAAGAGAGAATATTCATGATTTATTTATTATGATTCTTCAAGATACTTGGTTATTTGAAGGAACTATAAAAGAAAATATTAAATACAATAAGTTAAATGTAAATGATGAAGAAGTATGGAATGCATTAAAAGTAGTTGGCGTTGATCATTTTGTTAAATCACTTCCTAAAACTATTGATTATAAGATTGAAGATAATGATTCAATATCATCGGGTCAAAAACAACTTCTTACGATCGCAAGAGGTATGATTAAAAACTCTCCATTCTTAATACTTGATGAGGCGACGTCTTCAGTTGATACAAGAACAGAAGAACTAGTCCAAAAAGCAATGGATAAATTGACTAAAAGAAGAACAAGTTTTATAATCGCACATAGACTTTCTACAATTAAGAATGCTGATCATATTTTAGTTATGAAAGATGGTAATATTATTGAGCAGGGAAATCATGATGAACTTATTAAAAAGAAAGGCTTTTATGCTGAATTATATAATTCTCAATTTAAAAATTAACTATAATATGTTTTTTTAATATTTTATGCAGTTGACTATAAAATATAAATATTTTATAATTATAATAGTAATGATAATGGGAGAAAAGAATGAATAAAATATTTAAGAAAATATTTAGTAAATTTAATCTATTTTATATTATTCTTTTTGTGTGTATTAGTATAGTTAGTGTAGGATATTCAGCTCTTAATTCAACTTTAACTATATCAGGTACTGCTACTGCTAGAGCTAAAAGTGATATAAGAGTTATTGCTATTAAATCAACTAGACTTGATGATGGTGCTTATGAGAAAACAAGTCCTAGATATACTAAACATACTACTCAAATAGACAGTACTCTTCCTAATCCTGATTCTATTATTGAATATACTGTTACAATTAAAAATTATTCAGATAAAAAATACGAATTTGTATCTAAAGAGGTTGAACAATCTAATACAGGAATAACGCCATCTATGATAGGGCTTGCTGAAGGTAAAATATTTGAACCAGGCGAAGAAGTAACTTTTGTTATTAAAGAAATGTACACTGAAGGACAAGGCGAAAATCATGACTCTAATATTATAGTTAAATATAATTTTCAAGAGTATGTACCAGAACCTGAAGTTACAACAACATTATTAAGAGATAAAATATTAGCTGATAATGGTGGAACTAGTTCAATAGAAGCAAAAGGTAAGCCTTCGTTTAGGTCAACAGCTACTAATAATGCTGGAATGTATTCTGATACTGATGATAAAGGCAAAACTTATTATTATAGAGGTGCTGTTACTAATAATTATGTATTATTTGCAGGTTTTTATTGGAGAATAGTTAGAGTTAATGGTGATAATTCAATTAAATTAATATATCAAGGAACTACTGCGAATGCTAGTGGTTCTGCATCTGGTATAGGTACATCTAATTATAATAGTGTTGCTGGAACAGCTGGATCTGTAACATTCTATCATAGTAATACCGGATTATCTGTTATTTCACAGGCTCTTAATTCTTGGTATGGTAATAATTTAACAAGTTATGATAATTATATATATAAAGATTCTATATTCTTTTCAGATATAAAAAACTCTTCATCTTCATTTCTTGCACCAAGTAGTACTACTCTACCTACGTTTAGCAAGAAACAATTATATTTTGGAGCTAGATATAGGCTTACAAGAAAAAAACAACCAACATTTTTAATAGCAAATGAAGATAAACATACATCTACTGTATCAACTATAGGTAACAAAGTATTAACATATCCAGTTGGATTAATTACAATGGATGAGGCATATTACGCTGGAGGATTTAGTTCTGATAATACTAGTTATTACTTAAATTCTGGTGTAGACTATTGGACTATGTCACCATATGAATATGTTAAAGTTGGTTCAAGTGATGTTCTGCATGAAGCTAAAATTACATATATAACATCTAGTGGGAAAATTAGTTCTGGTAACTCTAATACTTCTTATACCATGAGACCTGTAATTAATTTAGTACCAGAAGTATTATGGGAAAATGGAGATGGAAGTGCTACTAACCCTTATGTTCCAACTTTAGGCAGAACTGTAGAAAATAAAGTTGATCCAACTCCATATTATACTAAAACCCTTGCTGAAGCACTTACATCTATTTCTGGAGCAGGTGATACAACTTTAATAAAACACACATCAGATCTTGAAAATAGCGCAGGTGATGATAACTATAGGTATTCTGGAAAAAATCCTGATAATTATGTATGTTTTGGAAATTCGACATATACAGGGGAATCTGGAAGCACATGTCCTATTAACAATTTATATAGAATAATTGGACTTATAGATGGAAATGTTAAATTAATATCAGCAGATTATGTAACTAAGTCTATGCTGGGTACATCAGGGGCATATAAGAGCGATGTGACTAGTTTAGATTCAACATATAGAGGTCAAAGAACTGCTAGTGAAATAGCTAACTATGCATATACACTGGCCGAGACCAATAATTGGGATGATTCATCAGCACTTGCCAAAAATAATTTAAATACAACGTTCTTAAATTCATTTTCAAGTGATTGGAAAAGTAAAATATTAAATACTACATGGCATGTAGGAGATGTTGATTACTTTAGTTCTATTAAAGAAAAAGCTAGTTCGGTTATGAATAGGGAACTTACTAGTGATGCTACTTATTCAAACTATGTAGGTATGTTGTATTATCATGAATATGCATTTGCAGCATCTCCATTAGTATGGAAATATAGTATGAACTCATATGCAAACTATACTAATAAAAACTGGATGTTTTTAGGTTTAAAAGAATGGACAATATCTCATGGTTCATATACAATTCTTATAAATAAAATAAAAACTTATGCATCAGCTGTTAATACAACTGGAGCACCAACATACGAAAATATTAATAATGGACTTCCAATCAGAGCGACATTTAATATAGACTCATCTGTTAAGTTAAAAGCTGGTAAAGGAACATATGATAGTCCATTCGCACTTGATATATCATAAAATGTTTAGATATCTAAACATTTTTTATATTTATATAAATATAATTTATTATGATAAACAATATTATTAAAAATAAAAATTATGAAATAAATATTAATTTAAATTATATTCATATAATTAACTATATTAAAATAGAAGACATATCTTTTAATAATATAAAGATTCTTTTAAATAATAAAATAATTAATATAAAAGGAGAAAAACTATTAATAACAAAGCTAGATGAAAATGAAATGTTAATAAAAGGAGTATTTAAAGGAATTGATTTTATAGATGAATAGTCCTGTTAAAATTAAAATAAATACTTGCAGTAATAGATTTATTAATTATTTAATTTACAATAATATATATTATAGTTCACTTATTAAAACTAGTGATTCTTTTATACTTATTACAAACTATGAAAATTATAAAAAAATATCAAGAAGATTTGAAACAGTTATTATTAAATATTATGGGAAAATGTTCTTTGTAAATTTTATAAAAACTAATAAATATATGATATTATCAATTATTATATCTTTATTATTATTGAGATTATTAACATCTACTATATTTGAAATTAATATTAATACTGAAGATCAAGAACTTAAAAAGGAAATTTTTTCTAGTTTAAATGAAAATGGTATAGATATATATAAGAAGAAAAAAACATTTAACGAATTGAATAAAATTAAAAATAATATTTTGAAATCTAACGAAGATATTTTAGAGTGGATTGAAATCGTTGAGAAAGGGTGCAGTTATACAATTAATTTAACCAAAAGAGTGAAGAAGAAAAGTGATATGGAAGCAAACACTCCTAGTGACATAGTGGCATCAAAAGATGGTCTTATAAAATATATAACTAATTATAGTGGGACTAAGCTTAAGGATGTAAATGATTATGTTAAAAAAGGAGATGTATTAATAACTGGAAATATTATTAAAAATGATGAAGTTGTTGATAAAGTTAAAGCAGTGGGAAAAGTATATGCTGAAGTATGGTATACAGTGAAAGTAAATATACCATATAATTATATTGAATACACAGACTCATTAAAAAAAGTTAATCATTATTATTTAGATATATTTGGTAAAAAATTTACTTTACTTGGAAAATATGACTCTAAAAATACCATTAATACTAGAAAGTTAATATTAAATAAACCATATTTATTATTTAAATTATACAAAGAAGAGAAAAAAATATATGAATATAAAGAATATAAGATTACTAAAGATGATGCTTATAAAGAGGCTCTTCATAGAAGCGAAAAACAAATTAAAAATAGACTTAAAAGTGATGAATATATAATAAGTAAAAATACTTTGAAAAAAGACGCATTTCGTAGTAAAATGTATGTAGAAGTATTTTTCAAAGTTTATGAAAATATTGGGGTTGCTTCAGATATAGGAGAGTTAGATGAAAATAATGGAATCAGCAATTAGGGATGTTGTTAATATGTCATGGCCAACGCTTGTAATAGTAATAGCTATCATATTGATATTGAAGGTAACTTATTATTTTAAAGGAGAAAGAAAAAC
>SFSZ01000035.1 GCA_004563275.1 bacterium | reverse complement strand
TCATGTTGTTGTAATACCTAACTACAAAGTGAGTTAGGTCTTTTTATTGATTTGTGAAAATTAATAAAAATATTATAAAAAGTAATAAGAAAATGATAACAAGTAAATAACTTATTAAATAATCTTTTTTATCCATATAACATCGCCTCCATTAACCCCCTGAAGAGAGCATTTAACCGTGCTCTCATTTTTAATGCCTATTTTATAAGGGTTTGCAAGGCATCGATATTACTAAAATAATTTTAGGTACAATTTAGGTACAAAAAATTAGAAGTTTTTTTACTTATTTCTAATACAGCACACATGTTAGAAAGTTTATAAGTATTTATATATAAATTTATCAATATTATTTTTGAAAATAGTTGATCTGGCAATATCTTCGTTATTAAAGTATTTAGTAATTATTTATAATTTTATACTTGAATTAAAATGTTTTCCCATAAATAAAATAGTACCTCCTTTTATGAGATACTATTTTACATCTACTTTTTTTAGTGTCCAAAACAGGTTTCACTTCATTTAGAGCCTACTTTAATACTTTTTTGTTTAAGATATCATTTTTTTTGTTTTTATTAACTCTTAGGGTGTAGGTATATAATAATTTTGTGGTACTTGGAATAATAAAATGTGTACCAATTTTTTCTTTATTTTCAACCATCAATATAGGTTGACTTAATGTCTCTCTAATTTCCAACATATCATCAAAAGTATCTATTACTACAAGTTGATATCCTTTTAAATCGAATGTATTATTAACTTTTTGAATATATGTGTGATATTCATTTAAAATCTTCTTTAATTCTATATTATAAATATCTCGTTCTGTCCTCGTTCTTTTGATATATATTATTAAGTAAATAATCAATGATATATCAGTAACAATTAAGAATATACTTATAAATAGATATAACATTGTGTGATTATTACTTGGGCAAATTAATATACTATGATTATTATCAACGAGGTCATTTGAAATATCAATTGACATTGTTTTTTCAGTTAATGGGATTATCAAGCTTACTACTGAATCTATATTTTCATCATCTTTAAATTCACTACATGAGCCTACAGCTTTGACATACAACTTAATTATTAAATTACTTTCTATATTGTCTAGTTTATAAATATTTATGAAACTTTTAACAACATCATTAAAATGATTATAATCAATATCAACGCTTGTATTTATACTTACGTTCTTTTGCCCATTAGAGGACATCTCTTTGTCTTTTAATAGTGTTTCACTAAAGTTATACAAGAAATTTTCTTTATTTTTCTCCCTAACATTTACTTCAGCTTTTATTCCATATACATATTGAAAATCAACATTTTCTTTTTCTATATCTATAGTATAATTAAAATCTGCTTTAATATATTCAATTAAGCTTGCTATATATTGCTTTTTTTCTTCAGCATATTCTTTTTCAAAAAACTGATTTTCTTTAAGATAAACTTTATAATTAATGCTGCTGTTTTCCTTATATGTAATTTGTTCTGTTATATTACTAGTAATATGTTTATATATTGAATAAATTGAAAGTATAGAAATTAAAATAATTAAGAAAGAAAATAATATGATATGTCTTTTTCTTTTAACTTCATCGATAAATAATTTATTAACGAGATTTTTCTTCATATTCTCATTCCTTTCTTATTATTAAATTAATTTTCAAATAATGATCTTAGCCAAAGAGTTGGTAATCCAATATATTTTATTTTGAACTTTACAATGCCTGATATATCTGAATTTTTTCTATAACCATTATCTATATTTTTGTTAGCATCGCCTTTTGTAATAAATTGATATACATTATTTATTTTTCTAACTTCATAAACTCTATGAACGGTCTGAATATTGTTATAATTAAAGACAATAACTTGATTTTTTTTAATGACCTGTGAATCGTATCTCTCTATAAATACCACATCGCCTCTATTAATAGAACCTGTCATACTTTCAGAACCGATTACTAATACCCTATATTTGAATTGACATGATATTAACATTATCAATGTAATGACAATTGTGAATAGTAGAGTAGTTTCAATAATATCTTTTCTTCTATTTCTTGTTGATATGGTTTTAGTTGCTTTTGAATATGTATTTTCTAAAACTATATATATGATGAATGGATAAATCATCCTTAAAAATGTACGCATAAAAATGTATACATCTGGAATATATGGAATTATATATAAATACAAACAAGTTATTATTCTAAATATAATAATAGGTGTACTTCCATATCGCACAGAAATATAATTATACAAAAGGTTACATGATAAGGTTGCAAATAATACATACCCTATGGCTTTTAAAAAATCATCTAAATTTGATAAATCATATATATCAGTATAAATAATCATATCTATGCAAACCATAATCACAAAAGTAAAAATAATATTAAAATCAAACCTATATTTTTTTAATTTAACAGTTCCATCTTGATTTAGTAATATATTTCTTAATTTTTCTGAAAAATATATTATTAAAGCGATTGGAATAATTATTTTGTAAAAATTGGTAAAGGTAAGTAAATATTTGTTTTTAGTAAAACCAAAGTACAAACCTAATAAATAGAAAATAACTATATGTACTCCAGAGCAAATTAACATCAAAAAAGAAACTTGTTTTTCATAAATTGATTTTTTTTTACTTTTTTTAAGAGTATAACGTGCAAGAAAAAAAGAAAAAATAATTACAATCATTATAAAAAATCTATTAATTTTATTTGATGCAAAAAGTACAAAGAAAAGAAATAACATTAATAATTCAAAAATATACATTTTAAATTTATTAGTATTCATATAACATCTCCTCTTTGTCTATTTTCCATCAAACATCAAACATTAAGCAACTGGTGATGCAGCCATTGCTACAGTAACTGTAGTAGAACCAGCTTCGTCAGTTACTGGTGTTTTAATAAGTTCAACATTAACAGTAATAGTAGCAGTATCTCCAGGATTTAAAGTTGTTTTATCACAAGATGTTGTTACTTGAAAATATTCCTCATTTGTATTTTGTGTAACACTTGGGGCAGCTAAAGTTGCATTAACATCAGTTTCATAGTTTTTAACTTCGAAAGTCATTGTAACTGTTTCGTTTAATGTCATGTTTTCTACAGTAAATGTAGCTTCTCTTGCTTTAACAGGAGATGAAATTGTTGTTACTTTACCTGATGCTGTTCCAGAATTAACACCATCATAGAATACTTGTAATTCTTTAGATTCAGCATTAGCTGTACCATTGATATTTAGGCTTACTGATGATACAGTAGCATAACCTACACCTAATAATAGCACAAAAGTTATAAGAGCAGTAGTTATCATTTTTTTTCTGTTTTTCATAATATCACCTCCATTCTTATATATTGTTATGTCAATACATAGTAGAACTTCTGAATATAGTGCACTACTATATAACTCAATTATACATAAAAAAATAAAAAAAATCTATTAAATTTTGTCATTTTTCGACATTTTTTTTAAAATATGTTAAAATAATAATATAGTAAAGTAGGTGGTAATATTAATAAGCATAAAACTAAATTATTTCTTGTTTTATTACTGATATCAAGCATAAGTTTATGTATAGGATATGCTAAAGTAAATGATATAATTTTAAATGTATCAGGAATATCACATGCAGGAGAAAATGGTCCAATAAGAATAACAAATGTAAGAATTGTTGATCAAACGGAAAATATAGAAGCTGATGAGCCAACATTTACTGATACTAGTGTTGATTTTGGAGCTAATTTTACAATAAATAAAAATGATGCAACATATTTAGATGAAAGAATAATTACCTATGAAATAACTTTGGAAAATGACTCAATTCAAGCATTTATAATAGGCAATGAAATGTTTAATCCTTATTTGAACACTAGTGCACCTAGTGGAGAAAAACTTGATTATGCATATGAAGTTATAGGAATTAATTCGGGAGATTCAATAAAAGCAAAGTCAACAGAAGTTTTTCAAGTAAAGTTGACTCTTTATCCATCGGGAGGTCAGGGAATTTATATCGCGTCTGTTTCAGCAATTTTAAATGTAGAAGAAGTAGTAGTAGGTATTTTAGCAGGCTCATTTAAAGATAATAATAATACAGGTGATTTGACAAGTCAAAAATTAAGAGATAAATTAGTCGTTTCTATAATGAATAGTAATAACGAAAACAAAATAATTAATTTTAAAACAGGTAATAATAATTTCAAAATTGTTGATCAAAATGGAAATGATTTAAATGATATTTTGATTCCGGGAAATACGGAAAATATGGATTGTGAAATTTATGTTGAAAGATTGCAAACCGCGGTTTTTACAAATTCACCTCAGAAATTTAATATTTTTATTACAAATGAAGAAGAAGGAGATATCAGTGTAGGTGTAGCTCAAATGTTTGTAGATGTTGATGAGAGTTTAAAAGATGATGAACCTCCAATAATAACATCTTTAAATATTTCAAAATCTAATACAAGTAGAACATTGGCTATAACATGGACAGCAACAGATAATATAGGTGTAGATCACTATGATTTAATACTTTACAATCAAGATAATAGTATTGTACAAACTCAAGAAGATTTGGTTGATACATCATATAACTTTCAAAACCTTACTGATGGAACTTATTATGTAAAAGTAATAGCATATGACGGAAAATATAATAGTGGAACGAGTAGTTCAAATGCGACTGAATATATATGGTCTTATAATGTACAAGTTTCCTGTACAAATTGTAGTGCTAATAAAAACGATTTTACTGTCAATGCAGGAGAAACAGTTAGCATAACTTTAACTGGCAATTCAGGGTATACTAATAGTGTTCCTAAAATTAGTAGTGTAGTTTTAACTGATGTAACTACAAATCAAACCACAGATCTAACTACTAGTGATTATTCATATAGCAATGGAACAATAACAATAAATAACGTATCAGGAAATATTACAATAACTGCTGCTGGTGTTGCAGATGGAACCTGTTTAGTAGAAGGAACAAAAGTATTGTTAGCAAATGGAAAATATAAAAATATAGAAAATATTGATTATAATGATTTAATATTAGTTTGGAATCATGATAAAGGTAATATAGGATATGAATATCCGGCGTGGATTGAAAAATCAAATACGACAGATATATATACTCAAATATCATTTAGTGATGGATCAATATTAAAGGTTGTTGGAGAACATAGTATATTTAGTCCTACTTTGAATAAATATGTAACAGTTAATACTGATGAATTTAAAGTTGGAATTGAAGTAATTAAATACAATTATGATGATAATAAATTATATAAAGTTAGTGTTACTAAAATAGAAGAAGTTAATGAAAAAGTCAATTATTATCATGTAATTACTACAAGGTATTTTAATATGTTTACTAATGATATATTAACAACATACGAAATATATAATAATATTTCTAACTTCCCTGGATTTGATAATAATTTAAAGTGGATTAGAAGTTATGAAATAAATGAATCATTATATACAAAAGAAGATTTTCCAAATGTATCTAATTATATATATAATACATTTAGATTGGAACAAACGCGCTATTTGATTGATAATAATTTAATAACAAGAAATGAACTTGATCGACTATTAAGCGAATATCCTATGTTGTTATATGGAATAAATAAAGATTCTAATAATAATAATTTATATATGGTGACAACATCGGATTTTGTAAATCCAGATAATTTAGAATATTTAGTTAAAGAAAATTCAGTTTTTAATATTCCTTATCCTAAAAATCAAAATGGATTCAAATATTGGTATAATCATAGTGATAATAAAATATATTATCCTAATGATAATATTGTTGTATACAATAGTATATATTTAGAAGCAATATATAATTAGTCTAATCATGTATTGGATGGACAGGAAGTAATGGAAAAACACCTAATAAAAATATTTCTATTACTAAAGGAAATTTTGGAGATAAAAATTATCAATCTAACTGGAAAGCAATCCCTTATAAAACCTAGAAAAACTTAATATTGAAGTTATTAAAAATAAAAAATTAGTTTTGACAAGGTATTTAAGGGATTTTTTAAGTAATTAGAAAATTTGAGATCCTTTATTTATCTAGGTTTAAGAATAAAAAAATGTTGTTGCCTCATGGAAGTAGCCCAAGAAAATATGTGGTATAATTAAATTGGTGATATATATGAGAATTATTGATAACGTTATTGATTCGGCAATAGATGCCTTTAGATTTAAAGATACAATTTTTTACAAAGAAAATAGTGACTTGCAAGATAGATATGATGCATTAAAAAGATTAAATGATGAATATCCTAATAACAATGATTTAATAAGTGAATTATTTATTATAAAAAAAGGATTAGACGGTGA
>SFSZ01000011.1 GCA_004563275.1 bacterium | reverse complement strand
TGACAAAATATATGAATATCAAAATGAAGAAGGAAGACAAGGAACCGGTAAATATTTAGTTAACGAAACAGATGGTTCTCCATACATCGAATATGATGATTTTAAATATATTCTAGATATTAACAACGGAAAACTAACCCTAACTAAAGAAGGACAAAATAAACTAAGAAAATCAATCGAATTATCATTTACAAAATCAGATAAACAAATAAATACCTACACCCTATCTAATTTAAAAGGTACATGGAAAAATAAAAAAGATAAACTAAAAATAGACGCCAAAAACAACAACTACACCCTAACAATTAACAAAGAAAAAATAGAAGGAACAATTAATGACGATCATAATGGTTTAGGTATCTATCTTAAAGATGATAAAGAAAATAAAACATATCTAATTTATAAACAAAAAGAACTAACATTAAAAAATGATAATAATGAAGATTTAAAATTTACCAAATAAAAAACTGGATGTTTCTCATAACCCAGTTTTTTATAACTAATCTCTAGTTCTATAGCCATGATACCCCATTTCTTTTGAAGTATCTTGTTCAGAAGACCAAGCATGATCATGATCATATTTACTTGTTCTATCTCCATTGTAAACGTCAACATATCTATCTCCGTCCCAACTATCTCTAATTACTACAGAGCCAATTAATTGACCATTATTCTCGTTGTCATATAGATCATAGACAGCTTTAGCTTCACTCTTTCCCATGATTTCACCCCCAAACCAATCAAATAATATATTAAAATTTATTTGATTTCCAAGTAATCAGCTATAACTCTTATAAATTTTGGTGTATGAATAAATTCTTTCAAATCAGCCATTGTTAGGCATAAATATTCAAACTCATCTTTATATTTTTTATGTAATTTATAATCATTTTCCCATTTAAAATGGGTTTTTTTAATTATCTTTATAATTTCTTTTTCGATAAGATCAATATGCCATTGTTTAATTTCAGGTTTATAACTAAAATTAATATTTTTAATTGTTTCTAATTCTAATGATTCTAAATATACACCTTTATTGTGATAAAATTCTGACATTGTAACATCAATTAATGTATTAAATATTTTTACAATATCGGGAGAATTCTCATATTCTTTTCTTATTTCTTCTATTGTCATTTAAAAACTTCTCCTTATAAAACTATTGTTTTCTATTTTTTATATTCTCTAAAATATAAACCATTTCAGCTTCACATTCACTTAAAATAGTAAGTAATTCTTCCCAGTCAGGATTGCTAATATTAAAATCATCGGTAACTTTATTCACTCCATCTTTAATATTTAAAAGCATACTATAAATTAAATTAATTTTATCGCCTGACATATCAAAATTGCTAATAACCTTCATAATTACTCATCTCCATTCTATAAATTTATCAAAACATAATTATAATAAAAAAGCAATTATTATTAATTTAAAAAGAGAGGACAAAAATCCTGAATTATCGGATTTTCGTCCTCTCTTTAAAAATAGCATTAAATTCTGATAAAAATATTTCCATATATATCACCAACTGATTGATATATATAGTACACGTTTATCATCCCATTGTCAACAATATTTTTTAATAATTAATAAATGCTTCTAATTTTTTATTTAATTAATAATTAATAAATGCTTCTAATTTTTTATTTAATTCTTTACTAAAATCTTTAATGTATTTTTTAATAACTATAAAATCTACAATATCACAAATTGAATAAGATACTAACATAATTCCTAAAAATAATGTTAAAGCACTTGCACTTTCAATTGGATTAATTACTAAAACAATACCTAAAACAAATGATAAAGAAGCTAAGATAATAGTTAACCAATATTTTTTATTATAAATATCTTTAAATAATGTACCTAATCTAAATTTTAAGCCTCCATTAATAATAAACCATAAACCTACAATAATTGGAATCATAACTTTTAATAATTCTGGATGAATTACTATTAATAAACCTAAAATAAATATTAAAGCTCCATTAAATAAACTAAATATAAATTTTCTTTCAATAAATAATAATGAAACTCCAGCAGCTAAGAATGATATTCCAATAACATATGAAATAACTGTGAATGATACTTCTGGATAAACCATAAGTACTACTCCTAAAATTGCCATTACCCCTGAAATAATTAATGATAAATTTAAATACTTATTAATCTTATCTAACATAATTTCTCCTCTTTCTATTTAAATAAGTTTTTAATTCTTTGCCATAATGTTACTTTAGTTGTTTTAGTTGTATTACTCTTAGTAGTATCTTTTGCTTTTTGTCCTTCTACAACTAATACAAATTTAGTTTCACTATCGCCACTTAAATTTTTGTTACTATCTACAGATTTATAATTTTCACCAAGTTCAATTAACTTTTCAGCTCTTGCAGATGTATCCTTTAATTTAGTATTAACAAGATTACTAATATTATTAATACCTTCTTTATTAAATTTTGATATTCCTGATGATAGTTTAATTATACCATTATCAAGTTCATCTATTCCAGCATATAAAGTACCTAAAGAATTAGAAACACTCTTTATTGACTCTTCTTTGACAGTATTAGCTACATTACTAGCAACGTTACCAGATACACTCTTAGCAACAGCTAAAGCAGAATTCATAGCTGCTTCAGTAGCAACAGATTTAGAAACTTTTTCAGCTACATAATTAGCAGTTTTAGTTGCACTTAATGTTGCTGCTGTAGTAGCTGCATTAGTAACAGCCTTAATAGCTTCTTCATTATTTTTCATAACTAAACAACTCTTCATTTGTTCTTCAGTCATTACTCCACCCTTAGAAACTATAACTTTACCAGTTTCACAATTTTGATAATCAGCAGCTAAATTAGCATTAACTAAATATTCAGTAACAGC
Organism: bacterium; assembly: GCA_004563275.1. The sequence continues at coordinate 61,251 of SFSZ01000011.1, read as the reverse complement.
CTTAGTAACTGATTCTTTAACAATCTTAATAACTTCAGGATCATTACTATTTAAACTCTTTTGAACAGTTTCCCAAGCAGAATCAGCAATTTGAGCTTTATATTCATCAGTAAACATACCCTTAACAGTACTTACAGCACTATTTTCAATACCACTAACTTGTTCATCAGTTAAAGCATTACCAGTATTTTTAGATAAATTATTAATAGATTCACCTAATTTACTCTTTAAAGTATTAGATCCATCTTTAATTTTTTTACCACTTTCATCAATTAAATTCATATTATCTTGTAAAGAATTAACTTTACCATATAAAGAATCTAATTCATCAAAAATCTTTAAATCTTCACTATCTAATAATTTAGGAGTAGCAACCATATACATACTAGATAATTCAAAATTATCAGTAGTATAACTAATAGTTAAATTATTTAAAGAACTTAAACTAGAAATCTTTAAACTATCATATAAGCCAGGAGTAGCAACTCCAACTACAATATTTTTAGTACCATTATTAATTACTTTACCATTATTAATAGTTACATTTTTAGCATTACCATCAATAATAGTACCTAAAGTAACAACAAATGGTGTATATAAATATTCACTCTTACCATTTACTTTAACTAAATGTCTATCATTATTTTTTAAATTAATTTTAATAGTAACTTTACCAGATTTACCTAACATATCACTTACATTCATTGTTTTACCATCTAATTTATAAGTAATATTAGCATCTATTGGTAATTTATCCTTCCCAAGTTACTTTATTATCTTTAATAGTATATTTTTCATCACCATTAAGATTTAAAATATCTTTAAGTTCAGAATAATCTTCGATTTTATTTATTTCTTTATTATTAACAATATGTTCATTAACAGTAACACTCTTTTGAGCGCCATTAATTTCTAATTTACCATAAACAGTTTCTTGTTTAGTTAAAGCAAATACATTTACAGGCATACTTGTTAATAAGATACTACTAACTAACATTATAGAAGTAGCTTTTTTTACATTTTTATTCATAATTAACATCCCTTTCTTTTAGTCGTTTTACTTATTAATTTATCAAATATTAACAATATTGATGGAACAATAGTTATTACAACAATCATACTTACAATAGCTCCTCTAGATATTAATGTACATAAAGATCCAACCATTTCTAAATCACTATATACACCTACACCAAATGTTGCTGCAAAGAAACATAAAGCACTTACAAATATTGAATTAGCACAATAATTTAAAGTATCCACCATAGCTTCTTTAGAAGCCATTGTTTTTCTTCTTTCTAAATAATTAGTTGTCATTAGAATTGCATAATCTATTGTTGCACCTAATTGAATAGTCCCTAAAACAATTGGTGCTACAAAAGGAAGAACAACTCCACCAAAATATGAGAATGACATATTAATAAATATAGCTGTCTCTATTGCTGCAATTAATAATATTGGTAATGAGAAACTCTTTAATACAAAGAATAATATAACTAAAATACATATAATAGAAGAATAATTAACATTATTAAAATCAGTATCACTAATATTAATTAAATCCTTCATTAAAGGTCCTTCACCAGCAACAATTATATTTTTATCATATTTATCAACAACTTTATTTAAATCAGTTATTTGATCATTTAATTCATCACTAGCAACCTCATATAAAGAGTTAACTAAAATCATTTCATATTTATCATTTTTAAATACACTTACAACATCATCACTAAGCATATTTTCAGATATACCTAATTTCTTTAATTCATCAAAAGATAATACAAAATCAATACCATCTATAGTTTTAATTTCAGAAACCATATCATTAATATCATTAGATTTCATATCAGAAGGAACTAACAATATCTCTGGACTAACAATATTGAACTTATTTTTTAATTCTTCATTAGCTTTAATACTTTCTAATGTACTAGGTAATGATTTATCTATCTTATAATAAACATCAACTTTACTATAAGCTAAATAACAAGGAATAACTAAAACTAAGAATATTACAAAAAATGCAACATGATGTTTAACTATAAAATTATTTAATTTACTAAAATTAATTGCTAAACTCTTATGTTTAGTTTTTTCAATATATTTATCAAGTAATAATAATAAACTTGGGAATACTGTAAGTACAGTAACAACTCCTAAAAGTACTCCTTTAGCCATTACAATGCCTAAATCTTTACCCAATGTTAATTTCATAGTACATAATACTAAGAAACCAGCAATAGTAGTTAAAGAACTACCAATAACAGATGTAAATGTTTCTTTAATAGCATCTGCCATTGCATCTTCTTTATTAGCATATTCTTTCTTCTTTTTATCATATGAATGATATAAGAAAATTGAGAAGTCAGTAGTAACCCCTAATTGCAATACTGCAACCAAAGCTTTTGTTATATAGGATATTTCACCTAAGAAAATATTTGAACCTAAATTAAATAATATTGCAATTCCAATATTTAAAAGTAATAAAATTGGAACTAAATAAGAATCTAATGAAAGTTCTAATACAATGATACATAACACTACAGCAATAACAATATAAATCATAATCTCAGATTCTGATAAGTTCATAGTATCTAATACCATAGAACTCATTCCACCAAGTAATACCTTATCACTTGTTATTTCTCTAATGTTTTCAACTGCATCAATTGTTTGCTCAGATGAAGTAGAACCAGCAAATGTTATAAATAAGATATCTGTATCATCTTCATATAAATGACTAGATATTTCTTCAGGAAGCATATCAACCGGAACAGTAGTACCTAACACATCATATAAAGATACAACTTCATTTACACCATCAACTTGTTTAATTTCATCTTCTAATTTAAGTATTTGTTTACTACTTAAATCTTTAGCTATCGCTATTGAATAAGCACCCATATTAAAATCATCAGTTAAAATATCTTGTCCTTTAATAGTTTCAATATCTTTAGGTAAATAAACTAAAATATCATAATTAATTTTAGTTAAGCTCATACATATAAAAGATAAAACAACTAAAACACAGGTAATTAACATAATGATAACTTTATTTTTACAAATACCCTTTGCAAATTTATCCATAATTTCCTCCATTCGCATAATATTTTATTATGAAGTTTAATTTATTAACACACAAATATCATTTAATCTGTATGTTTTCCAACACTTTACAAAATATGTATCAATAATAAGCAACACTTTGTTAGTTATCTTTACAAATGTTTTCTTTTGTGTATAATGAAATTGGTGATTTGAAATGGAGAAAAAAACTGATTTAAGAATTATAAAAACTAAAAAAGTTATTTATGAAGCTTTAATTGATTTAATGAAAGAAAAAACTTTTGAAGAAATAAAAGTTTCTGATATATGTAATAAAGCCTTAATTAATCGTTCAACTTTCTACGCTCATTATGAAGATAAATATGAACTTCTAGTTGAATTCATTAATGACTTAAAAAGTAATTTTACTAATGAATTAGATAAAAGAAAACACATCACTGACACTAGAGACTATTACATGGAATTAATTAAATTATTTATTGACCATGTTGAAGAATATAGAGATATCTACTCTTCTATCATGACCAACAACAGAAATAGTATCATGATGGATATCTTACTATCAGTTATTAATGAAGACATTTCTAAGAAAATTAAAAATGATAAACGTAATTCATCTATTCCAAAAGTAATAATTGCAAAATTCTATTTAGGCGGATTATTAAGTTTAGGAATTGAATGGTTAGAAAATACTAACAAATACACAAAAGAAGAAATTTATAATTTCTTAAATAAATTAATTCCTGAAAATATTGAAAGTATTTAACATAAAAAGATTCACCCCATCAAGTGAATCTTTTTGTTCTACTATTAACATCAAAACAGCAAGGACCTATGGTCCGTATACAATATTAAGCTGAAATATTGTATACATATTTATAAACATATTAGCTTAATTATCAAAATTAAAACTAATATACTTATCATTTTCAATGTAGTAATATCTACTACCTTCCATTACTTTCTTGTGTTTGTGCAACATTAGTTCTACCATCAATATTAGAAAATTATTTAACTATAAAAATTGTATATAAGCTTAATTAAATGAAGTTTCTACTCCGGCCATTTGATCATACACGCCATAAGCATTACCATAGAAGTCAAATACACCACCGAAACCACCAAAGTTAACAGTATAGCATTTACTACTTGGTAAACTAATTGTTGACATTGCATGTTGATATGAGGCATAAAGTATACCAGTGCCTTTTACATCATATTCTTGTGTTAATCTAAGCATTGAAGAACTGCTACGTAATTTTACAGATACTCCAAAACCTTTATTACTATACTTTATTTCATTTGATTCAAACCAGTTAGTTGAATTGTAATATAAAGTTGTAATTGGATCAGTTGTTAGATTAAGCCCATTGTAAAGTAGTGCTCCCATCACGTCATGACTTAATACACGAGGTGTTGCCTTCCATTGTAAGCCAATTATTATAGAACAGGACATAGAGCCACAAGCCTTTGATAAAGTTAAAATCTTAGCTGAAGTCTCATGAATAGTTCCAGCTCTAGTATTACTGCCATTATTATCATCTTGCTCTACTCTAGTTACTGGTGCGGTAAATAAGTTTTCACTTGCATATTTATTATATTTGGCAGGTGTAACAAATTCTTGATAACCGTCCCAATACATTTTAGTAAAGAAATCATATTCAGTTTTTGTTAAACTAACACCATTATCATTTGTATAATATATATCTTCTTCAGCATAAACATTAATACCTGCAAGTAAGAACATACTTATTAATGATAACCACACAATTAATTTTCTTTTGATGAATAACTCACTCCTTTCCTTCTTCAAAATATCGCATATTGAAGAAAAAGTGAAGTGAAAGCAATTCACACTATAAAAACGGGAAGTAAATATCTAAATAATTCTCCTTAAAATTGGAGTAAATTTGATATTCTTCATCAGATAATTTTTTTAAATCTTTTGTATTAAAAACGTAATCATCTACATCAGAATCAACATATAAAAGATTTAAACATAGATTTTTATTTAATAAATTATAACGATATCTAACTTCTTTTTTGGGATTATTATTAAAAACTATAATATAGGATTGATTTAAATTGTAATACATTTTCAAATTGCCATTCTCATAAGAATATTGTCTAAATTTTTCATCATATTTAAAATTTTTACGAATTAAATATTCATGCATATTATGTTTTTTGAAGCTTTCAAAAGTTTCATCATGTTTTGAAAATAAATATTCATTTTTAAAATATCTAGTCAAATTAATATTAATAATTTCTTCATGTTTTTTATATATAACTTTAACATAAAAATTATCATATTCATCTTTTAAAGTATCATCTAAATACAAATTTTTAAAATCATTATAATCAGTAATTAACATATCAGAAGTACTTTTATATACACTTACTTGTTTACCATTTTTCTTTTCAACATAAAGATTAACATCAGCTATTAAGTTTTCATTAGTTTTCTTATCAATAACAGTTCCTAATTTTAAATATGACCTATTTTTAGAAATAATTAATACTCCATCCTTAATATTGTATTTCTCGCCTTCACCACGAATTCCATAAACGCTTATTGTATTATAGTTTTTAAAGAAATAATATGATAAAAATACAAAACAAACAATTATTAAAATTATAAAAATTATTTTTAAGTATTTATTTAAATTTCTTTGATGATTTAATAAATCTAAAACTACATCTTTATTTTTATCATTTTTATTTTTATTATTAAATCTTTCACCAGCTAATAATTCATCTATCGAAACATCAAAGAAGTTACTCAGTAACACTAAAGTATCATTAAGTGGTAAAGCATTACCTTTCTCCCATTTATTAACTGTAGTCCTATGTACATGTACTTCATTACCTAATTGTTCTTGATTAAGATTTTTCTCTTCTCTTAATTTCTTAACAAATTCTCCAAATTTCTTTTGATCCATAATATTTGTCCTTTTTTATACCAACTAAAATAATTATAGTATATTTCTAAATAAAGTGGAAAAAAAAATAAGTAAATTACTTATTTTCTGCTTTTTTCTTTTTATCAGTGTATAAACTATTTAAAATTTTAACTTTAACGCCTTTTTCATATTTAAACATTTTTCTAACACCTTTTGGTAATTTCTTTTTATAAACTTTCATACTACGCCTCCTTAATCAACGTAAGTATTATATCATATTAATTAAAAATATAATACATTTTTTAATATTGATTTTAATAAAAAATTTTTATATTATTATTAACAGGTGAAGTCTATGTCATTAGTAAAAGTAAAAGAATATTTTAAACAATATAATATGGATAATCGTATTATTGAATTAAATGAATCCAGTGCAACTGTTGCAGATGCTGCACATGCACTATGTTGTAAAGAAAAAGAAATTGCTAAGTCTCTAGCATTTAAATTAGAAGATGAAGTAATCATGATTGTAACAGCAGGAGATGCTAAAATTGATAATGCTAAATATAAAGCATATTTTAAACACAAAGCAGCTATGTTAAAATTTGATGAAGTAGAAACTTTAGTAGGTCACGCTGTTGGTGGGGTTTGCCCATTTGCTATAAATGATAACATTAAAGTCTATTTAGATGTATCATTAAAAAGATTTAAATATGTTTATCCCGCATGCGGTTCAACAAATAGTGCCATTAAATTAACATTAGAAGAATTAGAAAAATACTCAAATTATTTAAATTGGGTAGACGTTTGTAAAGATTGGAATTAATAACAGATATATACTGTTATTTTTTTATCAGACATTTTTTATTTCTGCCCGAATAACTAATATAATTACAAGCAAAAATTGATTATTACAAAAAAAGTATGTTATAATTAATTGTATTATGAGTATAGGAGAAGTAGATTATGAATAGAAAAGATGGAATTAAAGTAAAAAACTTAGATGGAATGCATGGATTAATGAATTTTGTTATGCCAAGACGTGCTGATTCTGAAGTATACATAAATACTAAATTAGATGTAACTAATTTAGTTGAATATATGAACAAAAAGAAAAAACAAAAAGGTAATGAAGATTTAACATATTTTCATGCTTTTGCAATTGGTATTGGTAAATTACTTTACAATAGACCTCTATTAAATAGATTTGTTATTAATAAAACTTATTATGATCGTAAAGATATTACTTTATCATTTGTAGCAAAAAAAGAATTTAATGATCTTGCTGAAGAAACATTTAATGTAGTTAAAGTTGAAGAAAAAGATAACATTTTTACAATGAGTAATAAAATATCTGGTAAAGTGCATAAAGTTAGAGAGGAAAAGAAAACAAATGCTGCTGATAATTTTATAAACAATATTGGCAAATTACCAAAATTTATCAGATGGTTAATTATCAAAATAGTTAAATTTGCCGATAATCATGATTTAATTCCACAATCATTAACTAGTAATTCAATCTATCATTCTAGTGTACTACTATCAAATTTAGGAAGTATTAAATGTGGTGCTATTTATCATCACTTAACCGACTTAGGAACAAACAGCCTTCTTATTACTATCGGTGAAATAAAAGATGAACCTGTTATTATTGATGGCAAGGTTGAAATTCGCAAAATGTGTGAATTTGGTGCAACATTAGATGAAAGAATTGGTGACGGATTCTATTTTGTTAAATCACTAAAATTATTAGAATACATGTTTAATAACCCAGAAGTCCTTGAGGAGGATGCTAATGTACGCATCATTGAAAAACAAGCTAAATAAACATTTAAATAATTTTAAAAGATTATTAGGAATTAATCTTAAAATAAATGGGCTAATTATTACATTGGCATTCCTTTTCCTAATTGTGTTTATAAAATCGTTGATCTAAATGATGGTCACGAAGTAAATCCTGGCGAAGATGGTGAAATCTTAATAAGTGGCCCTAATGTAATGTTGGGTTACCTTGATGAACCTAAAGAAACAAAAGAAACATTAACTAAAGATGAAAATGGAATTACATGGCTTCATACTGGAGACATGGGTTCTATGGATAATAAAGGATTAATTTATTATCGTTCAAGAATTAAACGTATGATTATCACTAATGGTTATAATGTTTATCCAAGCTACATTGAAGAATTACTTGCTAAAAATGAATATGTTTTCCAAAGTGCTGTAATTGGTGTTTCACATCCTTATAAAGGAGAATTGCTAAAGCATTTGTTGTTCTTAAAGAAGGCATAAAACCATCACTAGAAGTTAAAAGATCAATTAATAAATATCTTAAACAAAATCTTGCAAATTATGCTATTCCTCAAGATATTGAATATGTAGATGGACTTCCAATGACCTTAGTCGGTAAAGTTTCATATAAAGATTTACATTAAAAAAAGTGCAAAATTTATGCACTTTTTTTGTATTCAAATCCTTTACTATATTTAAGTATTTTATTAAGAACTCTTTCGCCTTCACTACCATCTAACACAACTGGTTGATAATTATTTATATATTTAACACTTGAAACAGATGCTGGTATTATTGAAATATTATCATCAAGTTGTAATTTACCATTAACAAATTTAAAAGTTTGTTGATAAATAAAAGTATCCTTATCAGATGGATTTTGATTACCACCAAAAGAAAAGTTACCCATTGAATATAATATATATTTATCATTATATTTTTCAATACCTTGAATTAAATGAGGATGAGCTCCTAAAACTAAATCTACACCATTATCAATTAAATAATGCCCTAACTTTTCTTGAAAAGTAGCTTGAACATAGTCACCTTCTATACCCCAATGCATAGAAGCTATAATCAAATCACAATTTTGTTCTTTTAAATAATTAATTGCTTTTAAACACTCATTATATTTTCGTCCATATATATCTAATAAAGCAAAAAAACCAATTTTAATTCCATTAACTTCTTTAATTAAATATTTACTACCACCATAATAATCAACATTTGCTTCATTTAAAGTCTTTACAGTCTCTTCATATCCTTTTTCACCAAAATCATAAGCATGATTATTAGCAAAGCTCACAACCTCTATATTACCCTTTTTTAACACATTAACATAAGAAGTTGGTGCCTTAAAATTAAATTTTTTCTCTACTCTATCATTCGAACTGGTTAATTGACCTTCCAAGTTAACAATTGATAAATCATCACTTTCAAATAAATATTTAACTTTTTTAAAATAATAACCATAATCTCCATTATTATCATCTAAATATTTATCATATCTAGTCGCATATCCATATCTTGGATCCCAACCGATTGTACAATCACCTGCCGCTGTTATTTTTACACTTTTAATATCATCACTACACACTTTCTGTATAATGATAGGTTTACTAATAACAACATTTTGAGGCTTATAAAAAATATTTTTAAAAGAATATATCTCTATCAATAAAATTAATACATATATACCCAAATAAAAATATTTCTTTTTCATACAATCCACTCCAAAAACTATTTTTTAATATTTTTGCCAGCTAATAAAATTGTTTTCTTTGCAAGTACTGTTAAACTATCAACAATATTTTCTTTTTCTAAATCAATACCTAACTGATTAAATGCTACCGATAACTCAGTACATCCAGCAATAACTGCTTCACAATTACTATCTTTAAAATACTTTACAATATTCATAAGTTCTTCTTTACTAGGTATTTTATTTTGTTTTACATCATCATAAATAATTGACATAACCTTTTTTTGAATTTCTTCATTAGGTTTAAATATTTCTAATTTATCTTCAGCATACTTATCATAAACACCCGATTGAATAGTTCCATCAGTAGCCATTAAGCCAACTTTTTTAATACCTCTATCAATCACATTATATACAGTTTCTTTTACAATATTAAGTATCGGTATATTTACACTTTTAGCTACTTCATCATAAAAATAAGTTGCTGTATTACATGGCATAACTATAAATAATACATTATTATTTTCAAGTAATTTAGCTGCTTCAATCATCTCATAAACCGGATTAGTTTTACTATCATCTAAAATATAAGCAGTTCTATCAGGTATACTTGAATATTGACATATAAGCATATCAACATTTTCTTGATCACAAGTAGCTTCTGTATTATTAATAACTATCTCCATAAATTTGGCAGTAGCCATAGGGCCTAACCCACCAATTACACCTACTAAATTATTTCTCATAATACTTTCTAAACTTTCTAATATGATTAATTAAAGCCATATTAATATAAAACTTTCTCTTTAAAGAAAAATCTTTTTTATAATCTAATGGATTATTTCTCTTTAACTTTTTATATTCTTTAATTAATTCTTTATCTTTAACATATTTCTTAATTACACAAAATGGAATTATTCTATAAAGTTCTTTACCCTTTTGTTCATATTTATCTTTAACATTTTCATAGATATAAGCATCTACACAAGGTTCTAAATAATTAGTATGACCTGCTCCCATATAAAAATTACTTCTACCTAATCTAACATTAACTTCAAAGAAATAAAAATCTTTAGTTTCATCATCATACTTAACATCAAAATTAGCATAACCTTTATAATTAGTTTCCTTTAAGAATTTCTTAGCTGCTTCTACTAATTTCTCATCTTCTGTATTTACTATAGCAGAATAATTTCCAGTAACATCTGGTCCTTTTTCTTCAAGTAAAACTCTACCAACTGATGAAAATAATACATTACTATTTTGATCACAGAAACAAGTTAAAACTCTCATATTTGCATCTGTACCTTTAATATATTCTTGTACTACAAAATCATCATTATATCTAGCACCAAAACATCTATCAAGAATAGTAATCAATTCTTCATAAGAGTTAATTATAAATACTTTCATCTTACCTTCAAAACTAATTCTTTGATAAACAGCTTTATTAGATACTTTACCAACAATTGGATATTTAAATGGAATAGAAGTATCTTTATAATTATCTTTATTTAAAATAATAGTTTTAGGATAATTAATTCCCACTTTTTCACAAACATCATAGAAGTTTTCTTTTTCCACTACTCTATTTAATGTCTTTAAATCAACGGTTGGTATAACATAATATTTATCTAATACATCTTTATTTCTAACAATTGTATCAACATAATCTTCAGAACAACCAAAAAGTAATAATTTAGTATCTGGATATTGTTTCTTTAAATCAACTAAATAATCAATTAATTTATCTTCTTTCATTCCATCTACTGTATAAGTTTCTGTAATTTTACTATAATTAGTCATCCAATAAGTATATTTACCTATAATAATAGACTTAACATTATAAAATTCATAAAATGTTCTTGCTACACTATAAGCTCCTACATCTATTCCTAAAATAACTGGTTTAAATTTAATGTCATTCATCAATATCACCTAAATTAATTATATCATATAAATGAACAAACATATATGATATAATTATAATGTGGTGATAATATGAAGTATGATGTTTTAATTATAGGTTGTGGACCTGCAGGTATCTTTTCAGCCCTAGAACTTTTAAAAAACAAACCTGACTTAAAAATAGCTATGTTTGACAAAGGTCGAAACATAAAAATAAGAAAATGCCCTAAAGCTAAATTAGGTAAATGTGCCGGATGTATTCCTTGTAACATATCTTGTGGTTGGGGTGGTGCCGGAGCTTTCTCTGATGGCAAATTATCCTTAAACAAAGATGTTGGAGGTTGGTTAGAAGATTACCTTGGCAGCGATAAATTAAATGAATATATTAAATACGTAGATGATATTTATTTAGATTATGGTGCTACTAAAGAAGTAATTTATAATCAAAAATTTGCTGATGAATTTGCTAATAAATGTACTGCTAATAATTTAAAATTAGTAAAATGCCCTGTTAGACATCTAGGTACTGAAAAAACTCAAATAATCATGGATAAAATGTATGAAACTATTAAAAGCCATAAAAATGTTGAAATATATGACCTTGCAGATGCCATTGATATAGATTTAGATAAAGAAAAGAAAGTAATTATTGATATTAACGGAACTCAAAAAGAATTTATTGGTGATAATATTATTTTAGCAGTTGGTCGCAGTGGATCAGAATGGCTTCAAAATACATGTAAAAAACATCATTTACCAATTGAAGGAAATCAAATTGATATTGGTGTCAGAGTTGAACTTCCAAGAACAATAACTGACTTTTTAACCAACGAATTATATGAATTTAAAATATACAACACTTCAAAAACAACCGATAATATTGTTCGAACTTTCTGTATGAATCCCGGTGGATTTGTTAGTCAAGAAAATTACGATGATAATATCGCCGTTGTCAATGGTCATTCATTTAAAGATATAAAAAGCGAAAATACTAACTTTGCTTTATTAGTATCTGCAAACTTTACTGAACCATTTGATGAACCAATAAAATATGGTAAATATATTGCTGAACTTTCAAATATGTTAACTGGTGGAAAAATTATGGTTCAAAGATTAAAAGACTTAAAACAAGGAAAACGTTCAACATATAATAAAATGAAAAAACTTTGTTATGAACCTACTTTAAAAGACGCAGTTCCTGGAGATCTATCATTTGCTCTTCCCCATCGTATCCTAGTTGCTCTTTTAGAAACATTAGAGGCTTTAGATAAAGTTTGTCCAGGTATTAATGGTGATTCAACAATTCTTTATGGTGTTGAAGTAAAATTTTATTCAACTAAAGTTAAAGTTAATAATAATTTAAAAACAAATATAGATGGCGTTTACGCTATTGGTGATGGTGCTGGTATAACCAGAGGTTTAATTCAAGCATCAATTAGTGGTGTTATCGCAGCAAGAGATATTTTAAAATGAAAAATATATACATAATTGTTTCAAATTCTGGCTCATTAGTATCAAAAGTTTTAAAATATTTTACTAAAGAAGAATACGTACACGTCACAATATCTTTAGATAAAAAACTAGAAAATGCCTATTCATTTGGTCGTAAATACACCTATATCCCCTTACCTGGCGGTTTAATAAACGAATACTATGAACGTAGATGTAAACATTTTTCTAAATCAAAAATAAAAATATATCAATTAAATATTACAAATAAACAATATAATGATCTAAAAGATGATTTAAAAAATAATTACATCAAATACAAAAGTAAATATAAATATAATCTTATCGGTTTATTATATATTAAAAGAAAAAAAATAAAGCATCGTAAATATCATTATTGTTGTAGTCAATTTTGTGGAAAATTGTTAAGTGAAAATGGTATTCTTTCTTTTGATAAAGACTATTCACTTCTAGAACCAAAAGATTTCTTTAATTTAAACAATGTTATTTATGAAGGTACAACATTAGATTATTTAAGCAAAGAAAAAGGATTTTAACAATCCTTTTTCTTTTTAGTTAAACAACCCTTTAAAGTATCAATTATAGAAGGAGCATCATCATCTTCTGCTTTATTATAATCACTATAACTTTTAAACATTTCACATGTTTCTTTATGATTTAAAGTTCTAAAATTAAAATCTAATAATGCCATTGTTTCATCATCACTATAATAAACAACTTTATTTTCTTGACTAAAAGCAACTGCCATGCCATTATTACGAGAAAATTCTTCATAACATAAATCATATAACCCTTTCGGTATATGTCTTTCTAAACTTTCCCCATCTATTCTTCTAATAAAATATACACCATACTCATCAGAATAATAATAAGCATACTGTACTTTCATCATCATAACCATCACCTTTAAAAATTATATTACTATATGAGCAAAAAAATATCAACAAAAAAAGAATTATTAAAATTCTTTTCCGTGCCATTTAAAATTAACTACTTCAGGAATATCTACACCATTTTCTTTAATATATTCATTATGATAATCTAAAGTATCTAAACATTTCTTTTGCAAAGATTTCTTTCTATTAGAGTTTATCTTAGTATATTTTAAAACATCTAAAACTAAATGATATCTATCTAACTTATTTACTACTCTCATATCAAAAGGAGTTGTAATAGTTCCTTCTTCTGTATATCCATGAACATGCATATTTTGATTAACTCTCTTATATGTTAATTGATGAATTAAATGTGGATAACCATGGAATGCAAAGATAATTGGTTTATCTTTCGTAAATAATTTATTATATTCTTCTTGAGTTAATCCATGTGGATGATCTTCATTTGAAACAAGCTTCATTAAATCAACTACATTAACTACTCTTACCTTTAATTCAGGAATATTATCCTTTAAGATTTGAGTTGCCGCTAAAGTTTCTAAAGTTGGGGTATCTCCAGCACAAGCAAGCACTACATCAGGATTTTCATCACTAGCCCATTTAAAGATATCCACACCTTTTGCACAATGTTTTTTAGCATCTTCAATATTTAACCATTGAGGTCTTTCATGTTTAGATGCCACAATTACATTAATATAGTTTTTAGTTCTTAATACATGGTCTGCACAACTAAGTAAAGTATTTGCATCAAAAGGTAAATAAATTCTTGTCACATCAGCTTTCTTAGTAACAAGATGATTTAAAAATCCTGGATCTTGATGTGTAAAACCATTATGATCTTGTTGCCAACAATGACTAGTTAAAATAAAATTTAAAGATGAAATATCTTTTCTCCATGGAATATCAGCACACATTTTAAGCCATTTAGCATGTTGACTAACCATTGAATCAACTATTCTAATAAATGCTTCATAACTATGCATAATACCATGTCTACCAGTTAAAATATAACCTTCAAGTAAACCTTCACATACATGTTCAGATAAAATACTATCAACAATTTTACCATTAGGTTTTAAATATTCATCATAATCATAAGTTATACCATTCCATTTACGATTAGTAACCTTAAACATCTCATTAAATTTATTACTCATCGCTTCATCTGGACCAAATAACTTAATATCATCATTCTTTTTAAATACTTCTTTTAAGAAATGTCCTAAAGTATACATATCACTAGCATTAATAGAACCATGACCTTCAAACATTAAACCATATCTAGTATAATCAGGAATATCTAAATCTTTAAGTAATAATCCACCATTAGCAATTGGATTAGCACTCATTCTTTTCTTACCCTTAGGAGCAATATCCCTTAAAGCCTTAATAAGTTTACCATTCTTATCAAAATAATCATCTATTTTATAACTTTTTAACCATTTTTCTAATTGTTCAACATTCTCAATATGTTCTTCATTAACTGGAATTGGTACTTGATGAGATCTAAATGTTCCTTCAATCATATTACCGTCATATTTCTTAATTCCCGTCCATCCCTTAGGAGTTTGTAATATTATCATTGGCCAATTCGGTCTTGTACTATCTTTTTTAATTCTAGCACTATTTTGAATATTCTTAATTTCAAGAATAACTTTATCTAAAGTTTTAGCCATTTTTTGATGCATTACAATTGGATTACTACCACTAACTATATAAGGATGATATCCCATTCCTTCAAAATATTTTTTTAATTCAGTTTCATCAATTCTAGATAATATTGTCGGATTAGCTATTTTATAACCATTTAAATGTAATATCGGTAAAACTGCTCCATCACTTACAGGATCAATTATCTTATTTATTTGCCAAGAAGCTGCTAAAGGTCCTGTTTCTGCTTCTCCATCACCGATAACACAAGCAGCTATTAAACTAGGATTATCTAAAACTGCTCCATAAGCATGAGCTAAACTATAACCAAGTTCTCCACCTTCATTAATACTACCAGGAACTTCTGGTGCTACATGACTGGGTGTTCCTCCTGGAAAACTAAATTGTTTACATAATCTTGTAAGTCCTTCTTCATCTTGACTTACTTCTGGATATAATTCACTATAAGTTCCTTCTAAATATGCATTAGCTATCATAGCTTGTCCACTATGACCAGGACCAGATACATAAATCATATTTAAATCATATTTATTTATAACTCTATTTAAATGAACATAAACAAAATTTTGTCCTGGTGCACTACCCCAATGACCAACTAATTTTTTCTTTACATCATCTATCGTTAATTTTCTTTTTAATAATGGATTATCTTTTAAATATATTTGTGCACAAGATAAATAATTTAATACTCTAAAATATGCATCAATTTTCTTTAATTCTTCATTCACATTTATCACCCTTTATTATCTCTATTATTATACTAAATTTTAAATCAAATAAAAAGATGATAATAAAAAAAATCTCATAAAGAGATTTAATTTTTAAATGGTCGAGAAGACAGGATTCGAACCTGCGACCCCTACGTCCCAAGCGTAGTGCACTACCAAACTGTGCTACTTCTCGATATAATGGTGCGCCCAGAGGGAGTCGAACCCCCAACCTTTAGATCCGTAGTCTAACGCTCTATCCAATTGAGCTATGAGCGCATCCCACCAACCAATTACTAGAACATTATAACACAATTTTAGAAAAAATAAAGCCTTTTTTTGCAATTAGATAAGAAAACTTACCAAACTAATATAATAATATGCCAATTTATTCAAAAATTTTCATTCACAAAAGATGAATAATACAAATTTTAAAATTTTAGAGTTATTTTTTTAAAAACTATGTTATAATTATCATGGTGAGAATATATGGACAACATAGTAGCAATCAAAATTATATTCGAAAATGGAGATAACATTCTTATTGATAAAAAAGAATTTGCTGATTTTTATATCTCAAATCTTAACAACCAAGGGGAGGAAATCCCTTATGAACCAACTCTATTAAAAAATAAATTATACGCTAACTTCTGTCTATTAAAACTTAATAACCAAATTATTGACTATACTAAAATAAATAGATTAAAACAAAAATCTGATATTACTGAAATTCAAATAATATTTAATAATAACAAATTTTTAAAATTTGATATTGCTTCAGATGCTGATCCATTTGCTGAAAAATATGAAAATTCACATGAATACATTTATGAAGATGAAAACACTTTTGGATTACTTTTATCAGAATATAACATTAAATATAAAGAAAACTTGTTTGCTTAAACAAGTTTTTTTAATTTTGTTGATTTAAATCAATTTGATCTCCATTATCTAATAAAACAGTTAAACCATTTTTCTTTTTTGTTATTTTATTTATTGGATATTTATCAAATTTCTCTGTTACATAATCATATCTATAAAAATACTTACTATTAACAACATAAATATAATCATTATCTCTAACCATATAATCTACAGATATTTCTTCTTTATCACTATCTAATACCGCTTTATTAGTTATATAATCAATTAACTTCATATTATAATTAACTTTAAATTTAATATCAGCAAAACAGAATGGATATGCAAGTAAATTTAAATTTTTCTTATAATTATCATACAATTCTGGTCCTGAACTAGTTATTATATAATCATGATTACCTGATTTAACAATTAAAATATCAGCATAACTACATTCACCAGTATAAGTACCACCATAAGAAATAAAAGTAAAATCATCAGCTTTAATTGAAGAACTTACCTTCTTAAAATTATCCACTTTATAATTTTCATTCAAATAAATATTTCCATCACTTGTTAAAACATAAACAAAATAAGAACCTTCATCTGGAATTACATAAAGTTTTTTAATACTCTTATCTTTTAAATAACCACTTTCAACTTTAGGATTTTTATCTATTGATTCATAAAGAATACCATTTTCCACACTAAGTTTAGCATAAACTAAATCATTATCTTTTTCATAAGTAATATTATTTTCAGATTTCTTATTATAATCAACATCATTTATATTTTTAAAGTTTTCAGCTATATCAGAAAAAATATAATCTTCAACTTTAATTGTTATTTTTTCCGGTTTATGAGTAGTAGTAGTTTCTGCATTTATTGTTGTAGAAGTAATACTAGTAGACTTTGAATCATTATTATTTACTTTATTTTTACTTTTATTTACAATCAAATAAACAATTCCTATACAAAGTATTAAAGCAATAACACTAACAATTATAATAATATATTTCTTTTTCTTAGAACTTACTTTATCCATATAAACTCCTTTATTATCATAATAATATCATAATTATTTAATAATAAAATCACTTATAGTTAAGTTGTCATTTAATATACAAAAAAACGACTCTTTAACAAGTCGTTTAATTCTTTTACTCGAACTAGCGAGTTCATTTCATCATGGTGGCTTCAGCGGGAATTGAACCAGCGACACAAGGATTTTCAGTCCTCTGCTCTACCGACTGAGCTATGAAGCCAAAATGGCGGTTCGTACGGGATTCGAACCCGTGATCTTCTGCGTGACAGGCAGACGTCATAGGCCTCTAGACTAACGAACCAAAATTGGTTGCGGGAGCTGGATTTGAACCAACGACCTCAAGGTTATGAGCCTTACGAGCTACCAGACTGCTCTATCCCGCGATATCTATGGCGGAGAAAAAGGGATTCGAACCCCTGCGCCGTTGCCGACCTCCTGGTTTTCAAGACCAGTCCCTTCAACCAGACTTGGGTATTTCTCCGTTTCCTTCATAGGAACAAATTGATTATAACACATAAATAAAAAATTAGTCAACAAAAAGTAAGCTTTTTCTAGAAAAATAACAAAAAATAATAAAAATGTTAAAAAACCCTTGCCAATCCAGGAAAAAATTGATATACTCAAGTAGTCTTAATTAATTAAGACAAATGTGCCCGCCCGAGTGGCGGAATAGGTAGACGCACAGGACTTAAAATCCTGCGAGCATAATAACTCGTGCCGGTTCAAGTCCGGCCTCGGGCACCAAACTTATTTTTTCACATTTATATGTGGGCGATTAGCTCAGTTGGTTAGAGCACCTGCCTTACAAGCAGGGGGTCGTAGGTTCGAGTCCTACATCGCCCACCATATTTGCCGACATAGCGTAACTGGCAGCGCAACTGACTTGTAATCAGTAGGTTGGGGGTTCGACTCCCTCTGTCGGCACCATTTAAATTGTGGAGGGATAGCGACGTAGCCAAGTGGTAAGGCATCAGACTTTGACTCTGACATTTCGGTGGTTCGAATCCCCCCGGGGCAGCCAATTTTTTATTTTTGTCCTGTTAGCTCAGTCGGTAGAGCATTTGACTTTTAATCAAAGGGTCTGGAGTTCGAATCTCCAACAGGACACCATTTTAAAAAAATAAAGAGCAGTTATTGCTCTTTTTTTAGTTTATCATAAGACTCTTTAATCCATTCATCTAATTTATTATGTAAAGGAAGAAAACCACTAATACTTTCTTTAATATTTCTAGTTCCATTTTCATTATCATTATAATTCATATTCTTAATAGATAAATTTAAATGCTTATTATCATGATCTATTCCAATTATATTGGCATAAATCTTTTCCCCTATTTTTACATAATCATTAATATCTTTAACAAAATTATTATCAATTTCAGATATATGGATTAAACCAGTATATTCATCATTAACACTTACAAATATACCATAATTCTCAATCCCAGTAACAGTTACTTCAATAATGTCACCTAAATTAAAATCCATTCTCCTCACCTCTTTAAAGATTATAACATTATTTTCATAAATAACCAAATATGTTATAATTTAAGAGGTGACCAAAATGGAAGAAAAAATATTAGAAGTTATAAATCAAATTAATCCTTATCTTAATAGTGATGGAGGAAATATTGAATTTATTAAATATGAAGACGGAATAGTATATGTAAAATTAACTGGAGCCTGTGGTTATTGTATGTATAAAAATGATACTATTGATGATTTGGTTTTAAGATCAATTCAAGAAGAAGTTCCCGAAGTTAAAGAAGTAATTAACGTTGAACTTTAAAAATCCACATATAAGATTTAATATCGTTCTTTATTGAAAGCCTTGAATATATCTTTGTAATTAAAGATTCATATTCATGGCTTTTTTTCATGTATAAAAACATCTTTTTATTTACTTCCCTACTCTCAATATACTGATCATATAGATTAAAGAAATAAGAAGGATATATAAGTCTTACTAAAAACATATTAGCCATTATATTATTAAAATTTAAATTATTTACAATTGTTAAAATTTCTGAATCAGTCAAAATATCCTCAAAAAAACTCATTTTAATATATTCAGCAATATCCCTAACATTTAAATCAATAATCATATTAGCTGGATTATAATAACTTATTGCCTTAATTGGTGAAGTAATCCTTCGATGACTAATCGCATAAATAAGTTCGCCACTTCCATACATATCAATAAGATTATTATAATAACTAATCGCATTTTCAGTTAATCCAATATAATAATTCATTGCATAAAACACATTAACATCATTAACTACTTCATTTAATTGAGTTTCATAATAATCAATTCTCTTAGACCATACATCACTCCAATTATAATCACCATTAAGAATATAAGATGAAAATAATAATGGATTTATCTCTTTATTTAAATCACATCTAACTTTAAATAAAACATATTTTTCTTCTTCAATTAAAGTAAATAATTCTTTATCTTTGTTTAGTACTAACAAATGATATGGTTCTTTTGTATTATTTAAATAATTAATTATTCTTTCTAATTCACTAACCTCTATAATTAATTTATTTAAAATATATAAACCATCATCAGTATAAATATAGTAGCTATCATCCACCTCATCCATCTTCTTTATAATTAAATTGTAATAATAATTTAAAATATTTTCCATATTATTATATATGAAAAAAAATCAGTAATATACTGATTTTATAAAATCATTCCTGATGTTGGAACATCAAACATATTTCCTGTTGTTCCTGGTGAAAAAGGACTAATTTCTTGTGATGTTTCTTGAACTACCGGAGTAGCAGTTGCAGCTGGTGCTACATTTTGAACAATAGGTGATGTCTCATTAGGTGCTTTAGTTAAACCCATTTTCTTATCTAACTCCGCAACTAATTGTTGATGATAAAGAAAATCTGCATTTATTTCATCTAAGAAATCCATTATTTTAATATTTTTAGTAGCCATCTCTTGTTCAATTTTAGCCATTTCATCTTTTAATTCATCAACACTCATAGCTGATGTATCCGGATAACCTGCTAAAGATTGAGTAGTATCTTGACTAACAGTAGGTGCTTCTGGTGTAGTTAAAGGTTGAGTTTCAGGAGCAACTGGAGCACTAGGAGTTTGACCTATTATATCTGCATTAGTTACACCACTCATAGCTGGAGCTTCCATAGTTAAAGGTTCAACAGTAGGAGCAACAGTTACAGGTGCAATAGGCTCAGTTGGTAAACTCATTGCATCTATTTGATTAGTATAAGCACTCTTCATTTTTTGTGCTTGATCTTTAGTTATTGCAATAACCTTAGATGTACCTTGTATATTCATTTTTATGCCTCCCACTTTAAATATTTAACATTTGGATTTTCATGGCCAGTCAATATAGATTTCATAATTGACTTTAATGTAGTCCAATCTTCATCAGTCATAGTTTGAGCTAACATATTAGCATCCCCTACTTCTGATACATACATCTTAACTAAATCATTTTCTACAATTTCATTAAGTGTATAAAATACATATCTTTTACCAGTATTTTGTAATTCAAAATAACTGATAATGTCTGCTTCAATAATTTCACCATTTACTCTTTGTAATTTAACTTTAGTATCCATCCAATACCTCACTATTCTAATAAAATATTAACACAAAAATCAATTAACTTCAATTAATTTTTTTAATAATAAAATGTTTGCAATCACTTGCACAAAAATCTTTAATATAACTATCAACATTATTATAATTATTTATATTATTAACCTTTTTATTTTTAGAATCATAAAAACCCTTAAGTCTTAACTTACCATAAGCCCAATCACCAACAATATAATCATAATCTTCAAAATAATCAGTTAGTTTACTTTCAACTTCTGGTAATTCAAAACCTTCTCTGTAATCCTTTAATAACTCATAAGTGTGCTCATTAATAGTAACACTTTTCATACCTATAACCTCCCTGCAATCATGGCAATTACAAAACCAACCATAATTTCTGTAACCATTATACTAAGTAAAACTAAAGTATCAACAAAACCACTTCCTGAAGTTAAAACCACATTTAATCCAATTGGTTTAACCTTAAGTTTACTCTTATTCAAATCCTCTTCTTCACTAGTAATAATGTTATTAATTTCATTTATTTTTAAATTAGATAATTGAACAACTTCATTTATAGATAAACCGTGTCTTTGATACATAGTCTTCGATAACAAGTCAGGTTCAATTTCTTCAAAATGTAAATCACTATCTTCAAAGTATATCTTTTTCTTTCTTAAATAATACTTTTGAACATAATAAGGATTAGTAGAAGCCATCTCATTTATTTGTGCTATCTTTCGATCTTTAGCAAAAAATAAATCATCATAAACTTCTATATCATCACTAGTAGCTTTAACATTAATATTCTTTAAAAGAATCATTCTAATTAAAAGAAGTTCAATCTCTTTAATAGTATCATTCTTTTCTCTACTCATACTATTTAACCAATCATTATAATCATTTAAATAACCTATAAATCTATAATATTCTTCATTAGTTAAACCATATATTTTAAAGTTATCTCTTAAACTCTTTTCACTACCAGTTCTATAAGGATTAATGATGTTAATTTCACCATATATTCTTACTAATACTTCAATAACTTTAAGTTCAAAAATATGAGCTAAAGAATAATCTTTATCTTGTTTTTTTAATAAATAAGCATTTATACCATTATTAATAAATTCATTAATAAAAATATTATTCATTAACATCTACCTTTCTATTATTAATATACCACAAATAGATATTAAATAAAATAATAAATTAATTAGTTTTAACTATCTTACTTTCAGATTCATATAATCCATTATATATAGAAGGTATCTCCCCTTGTATTATTTTAGACGATATTAAAATATCCATACTAGTTATATTTTCTTTATTAATAAAAGGAACAACAATATCACTAAATATCTCAATATTTAAATATAATTCTACTTGTAAAGAATTAATTCCATAAGTTTTAATTTTAGTCTTAACACTACCATTAACATACCTAATATAATTGATTTTAGCACTGATTTTAGGTCCTAAATTAGCAAGTAATAAATTACCACTATAATTATAAAAAGGCATCTCTAAAATCATAAAATTATCAAATACCTTAACATCATAACTATAACCACTAAAATCATATTTAGGAATCATTTCCATAACCGAAGATTTAATATCAATTAAAAAATCATAAGTATTCTCTAAATTATAATCAACATCACTAACCTTCTTATCCCTATAATTAATCTTAATTAAATCATTAATATTATATTTCTTTAAAGTATCATCCTTAATATTAGCATTAACCGTATTAATAATCACATCTTTAATAATAATCTTACTAATATCTATCATCTGATTAGATACCCTTTTACCAACCGTATTTAATAATAAAGAAGTCATCATAACAATAAATAAAATAAAAATTAATCCTAAATTACTATGATTCTTTTTAAACTTAACCATTCTCATATTAAATAATATGAAAAAAAAAGAACTATATTAAAATAATCCTAGTTCTAAATATTTATTTGCAAGTACTACTCCTATTGCAATAGTTATAATAATAAAAATAAATACTAATATTTTAATTAAAATTGAATTAGATTTTATATCATCTTGCATATCTTTAAAATCTTCAAAATCATCTTCTTTAACAGCTAACTGTCCTGTATAGAAAGTTTCTTCAGTATCTGGAATTATTGAAGTAGCTGCTGTCTTACTATTATCTTCTTCTTTTGCATCATCATCTGCTAAATCTAATAATTCAGCATCTTTTTGTCTATTTCTAAGTTCTAATTCTGTAATTGTATTTATTAAATTAACTAATTCTTTTTCTGCTGGAGTTTCTTCTCTTTGTCCATACTTTTTATTTACTTCATCAACTAGCTTAGAAGCATTATAAGATCTATTTAATCTATCTAATTCATAATCTACTGATTTATCACTTTTAGCTTTATCTAAAATACTATTAATATCATATTCTTTAGTATCTTCTTCATCTTTTCTAACTGGTTCTTCATAATTATCAATAGATATAGATTTTCTCTTAGGTAAATTATCTCTATATTTTTTATCTAACATATCTCTAATTTGATCTACATCAATATTTCTAGCATTACTCTTTAATATTTCAACATTATTATTAACATCAAACTTATCATAATTTAATGCTTCATAAGAACGATATAATTCTTTATTACGATCTGTTCTACTTTTTAATACTGGTGTATCTAATTCATATTTATCCATTCGAGAATTCATAATAATCACCTATTCTTTTTATATCATATCATAATTTGTCAAATATTGAAATACAACCTTGCTAAAACTCATAAAAAATTTGTATAATATTTATGGAGGAACTAAAGTGGAAAAAGTAAAATTAAATAAAGATATGTGCATTGGTTGTGGTGCTTGTTGTAGTATTGCTAGTGATAACTTCACTTTTGATGGCGCTACTGCTAAAGTAATTAATGAAGAAGTAACCGACCAAGCTAAAGAAGCACGTGATTGTTGTCCAGTTGGAGCAATCTCAATTGAAGAAGAAACTGAAAATTAAAAGATACCAATTATAAAAAGGTATCTTTTTTTATTCAGAATCTTCAATAAAATTTTTACTTTTATGAGGTTCGTCAAATAATAAATCTAAATAATTTTGTTGTCTTAATGCTTCATATAAAACAATTGCTACTGAATTAGATAAGTTTAAAGCTCTTACCTTATCAGTCATCGGTATTCTTAAACAATGATCTAAATGTGGTTTTAATAATTTAGGTGGTATTCCTGTTGACTCTTTTCCAAAAAAGAAATAAATATTTTCCTTAGTATCACTATAATCAAAACTAGTATGAGGTTTATGTCCATATCTAGTTAAATAATAAAATGTACCTTCATTCTTACTATAAAAATCTTCTATATTTTCATAAACAGTATAGTCACAATCTTTAATATAATTAACTCCACTTCTTTTAATATAACTATCATCTAAACTAAAACCAAGTGGTTTAATTAAATGTAATTTTGTATGAGTTGCAACACAAGTTCTCATAATATTTCCAGTATTACCAGGTATTTCTGGTTCAAATAAAACAATATTTAACATCCTATTTACCTAATTCATATTTATCTATTAATTGTTCAAAAGAACCAACTTTAAATAAATATTCACTACTATCAATATAATCTTCTGGTACATTATCTTTAAAATAAATTATAGCTGGTAAAACAATTGAAGATTTAGTTGTAACATTTAAAGTTTTATTAAGACCAGTAATCACTTTTTTATCATTTATATAAGATGTACCATCAACATAAATAAAATTATCTTCAAGTTCATTAATCTTTAATTGTCTTCTTATTTGTCTTTCTAAATCATAAATATTTTTATCACCAATATAACTTAAATATAAGAAAGTATCTCCCGATAATTCAGTTACTGCACTACTAAGTTCATTATATTGAATAGTTGATACATACTTAGAAATATAACTACTATTAGACTTACCACCTTCATAATTACGATAAATATTACAAATAATTATTGTAAGTAAAATAGTAACACCTAAAATTAAACATAACTTAATAACATTTTTCTTTTTACTCATTTAAACACCTCTATTATAATTTTATCACAACCCCATCAAAAAAAGAAGAATTAATCCTTCTTTAATTTATATTTATACTTCTCATATAAAGATTTAAATCTATTATAATGAACTATTTCTCTTTGTCTTAAAAATAATAAAACATTAATAACATCTTCATCTTTAGCAATATCTATTAAATGTTCATAAGTTACTCTTGCTTTTTCTTCAGCAGCCATATCTTCAGCTAAATCTGCAACCGGATCTCCTACTGATGCAAAATATGAAACATCAAAAGGAACTCCATTAGAATTTACTGGATAAATACCATATCCATTTTCAACATAACTAGCAGTTAATCCATTAGCTTCTAATTCTTCTTTAGTTGCTCCTTTAAGTAACTGATGAACCATAACACAAATCATTTCTACATGACCAAACTCTTCAGTTGCAATATCATTAAGTAAAGCTCTTCCTTCATCAGTAGGCATAGTAAACTTTTGACTAAAATATCTTAAAGCTGCACCTAATTCCCCATTAGCGCCACCATATTGAGTAATTAAATACTTAGCCATTCTAATATCTTTTTTCTTAATATCTATTGGATAAGGTAATTTTTTATCATACTTAAACATTCATACCCTCCCAAGGCCAAGGACCTTTATACCAAGTATAATTATCTTTAATATCATCACAAACTTCTAAAGGATTATACTTCTTATTATATTTACTAATACACATTTCAAGTTCACCAGCATACATCTTAAATAATTTATATAACTTATCATTATTAGGTTCTAAATCAAGTTTTAAATTAAGATCATTAACTGCAAAAGATAACTCTCTAATCTTTAATAATTCTCTTTCTTTTTCACTATTTATTTTAATTTCACTAGGTCGATAATTTTTATAAGGTTCATATTCATCACTAAACATATTACCAAGTATTAAACCTTCTTTAGGACTTAATATTTCATCTCTAGTTTTAGTTAAATTAAAATAATCTTTAAGTAAATATTCATCATCAAAACTAAATAACATCTTAATACCTCCAATGTATAATATGTAACTTAGATAAAATGACTAAGGCAAAGGCCCTTTTTTGATTAATTTAATCAACTATTTCCATAATAATAAGAGGTGATTAATATGTTTTTATTATGTTTAAAAATATTCTTTGCTAGAATATTAGATGTTACCCTTGGAACCATTAAAACTGTTCATATAGTTAATGGAAATAAATTAAAAAGTACCATAATAGCCTTCTTTGAAGTACTTATCTGGTTTGATATAGCCAGAACTGCCCTTAATACAGACGTTGATTCTATTATCATACCTATCGTTTACTCAGCTGGATATGCCACTGGAACCTACATTGGAATGCTTATTAACTCCAAACTAAAAAAGAAAGTTTAAATATAATCTTTATTATTATTAAATATAAACTTTCTAAATAAATCTACCGGAACCACACTAAAAGCAAGCCCCAAAACAATTAATAATTCTTTTAAATTAAGCCCATAAGTTCTAAATATAATTCCACCATAATAAATAAAATAAATTTGCATAATTGCTACTATCATAAATATTATTAAAAATACTTTGTTATTCTTAATTCTATAAAATAAATTATATTTATTTGTTCTTGTGTTAAAAGCATTAAATATTCCCATAAACACAAATAAAGCAAAAAAAGCTGTTAAAAAATACTTATCATTAACATCATATCTAATTAAACTTTTAACAAAAGGGATCTTTAAAAATAAAATACACAATAAACTAGAATATAATCCCGTAAACACTATTTCTTCATACATATATTTATTAATTATCGGTTCATTCTTACTCTTAGGTTTTTCATCCATATAAGAAAGTAATGGTTCTTCATAAGCAAAAGCAAGACCAGCTAAAGTATCCATAATCATATTAATCCATAACATCTGCATAACTGTTACTGGTGTACTTATTCCAATAAAAGGACCTATAATTGATAAACTCATTGCACATATATTCATGGTTAACTGAAAGATAATAAATTTTCTAATATTCTTAAATATAGTTCTTCCAAATAAAATAGCCATACTAATCGAATTAATATTATCATCTAAAATCACAATATCAGAAGCTTCCTTAGCAACATCAGTTCCACTACCCATCGCAAAACCAACATCACATTTCTTTAAAGCCGCTGCATCATTTATCCCATCACCAGTCATTCCTACAACTAAATTCATTTCTTTAATAATCTTAACTAATCTACTCTTATCATGAGGTTTAGCTCTAGCTACAACTTTAATTTTATTTATTTTACTTTTAATTTCATCATCACTCATTAAACTTAAATCACTACTAGTTAAATAAATATCATCATCATTTAATAAGTTCAATTCCTTAGAAATAAATAAAGCTGTATCTAAAGAATCACCCGTAACCATAATCATCTTTACCCCTGATGACTTAATAAGTTTAATCCCCTCTTTAGCATCTTTTCTAATCTCATCTTTAAGAAGTACACTACCAACATAAACAAAATTATTATTAGATTTATTCTTATAACACAAAGAAATAACTCGGTATCCTTTATGCATATATTTAGCAATAACCCTGTTTAAATAATCAAAATCAACATGACTATCCTCTACATCATTATTTAAATAATATTTACACTTAGGGATTAATACTTCTGGAGCACCTTTATAATAAATATAATTATTAGTTTCAACTAAAGAATATTTCTTATCACTATCAAAAGACTCTTTTTTAATAATCTTTTCATCAGAAATATAATTCATAAAAGATATTAAAGCCTTATCAGTGGAATTACCATTTATTATTTTATTATCAGAAATAACTGCATCATTGTTTAAAACTATTGAGTTTCCCACAATATTATAATATTTATGATATTTATATAACTCAACATCATTATTAAACAATTTATCTTGATAATTAATAATTCCATAAACACTAAGTTTTCCATTAGTTAAAGTTCCCGTTTTATCTGTAAGTAAAACATTTAAAGAACCCGCAGTTTCTATTCCTACCATCTTTTTAACTAATATATTCTTTTTAATCATTTTCTTCATGTTAGTTGAAAGAACTAAAGCCACCATCATTGGTAAACCTTCTGGAACTGAAACAATAATAATAGTTACTGCTAAAGTTAAAGCATAAATAATATAATCAATCATTAATGAAACATTACTAACACAACCAATAATTAAATTTATATTAAAATTATTTGCTATAACTATTGATGAAAATAAATAAGAAAAAAACACTAAAAAAGCTCCAACATAACCAATTTTACTAATAATACTAGCTAAATGTTTTAATCTAATTCTTAAAGGACTATCAGAGGATTTTTCTTGGACTTCCTTAGCAATCTTACCAAATAAAGTATTTACACCTACACTGCATACTTTAACAATACATTCACCACTAGTTACAATAGTCCCTTTATATACTTTTCTCTTTTCACCACTTAATTTAGAGTCCTTATAAGTTTCCCTACTTTCTCCATTAATACTTGATTCATCAATTAAAATACTACCATCAATTATTTCTCCATCAGCTGGAATATAATCCCCATTATTTAAATAAACAATATCTGAAACAACAATATCATTAATGGATATTAAACAAAGCTTACCATTTCTCTTAACTTTAACCATCTTTTGATTATTATTTTCCAGTAATTTTTGAAAAGCTTTATTACTTCCATATTCACTTATAGTTGATATTAAAGAAGCAATAAAAATAGCTATTAAAATGCCAAGTGTTTCAAACCAATCAAATTCCGCAAATAAAAATACTACTTTAATTCCTAACACTATAAGTAATATCTTTATCATTGGATCCCCTAAAGATTCTAATAATAATTTAAAGAAAGAATTATTATTAGTTTTTTTTATTTCATTACTACCATATTTATTTCTAGATTTAACAACTTCTTCATCAGTTAGTCCAATCATTTCTATTAATCCTCCAATTAACTATATGACTAACCAAATAAAAAAAGTCTAACAACTAGACTTTTTCTAAAACATTCATAATTGGAGGTATCATTTGTTTCTTTCTAGATACTACTCCTTTAAGTAATTGTCCCTCTTTAATTTCACTTAAACTAAAGGCATCAGCAAGCATTAAATCAGCTTTACTATTATATAATAGATAAGAATTATTTTGTAATATATCAGTTACAAATAAACAAACAATCTTAAAGTTATTATTTTCACTAATACTATCCAATTGTTCAACATAATCATCTATCTTATCGACAAAAGTTTTAAAGTTAGTAGTAAATATTTGGCCTACCCCAAACTTATTATCATTAATTACATAATTTTTAAAATCTTTATAAATAACATCATAAGTTGACATACCTTCAATACTAACTCCACTACCAAGCAAATCCATACCATAATCTTTAAGATTTACTTT
Organism: bacterium; assembly: GCA_004563275.1. The sequence continues at coordinate 31,171 of SFSZ01000011.1, read as the reverse complement.
AGCTTTCTTGGCAAGTATTTTAGCTACATTACGATCTAATTCAGTAGTTGTTGGACTAGCAAGTAATAAAGTATCAGAAATAATACCACTAAGCATTAAACCAGCAATATCAGAAGGAATCTTAATACCTTGTTCTTCATACATTGTATAAATAATTGTATTAACTGAACCAACTGCCATATTTCTAAAATTAATTGGAAGCATTGTACTAATTTCTCCAATATTATGATGATCTACTATTTCAAGTAATTCAGCTTCATCTAAACCATCAACACTCTGTGTTGGTTCATTATGATCAACTAAAATAACTTTTTTCTTATTAAATTCATGAGTATCAATAACCCTAAGCATACCTTCACATACACCCTTACTATTAACTATAGGATAATTAGTATGTTTTAAACGATTAGACACCTCTAAAAAGTCAGTTAAATAATCATTAGGATTAAAACAAATAGCTGAAATATTTCTTTTAATTATTTTAATTGGATTAGCTAAAGTAATAATTCTACTAGTTTTAAAAGTATCATAAGGTGTTACAATAATATTAACTTTATTCTTTTTAGCAAGTTTAATTTCTTCAGGAGTTAAAGTAACATTATTAATAACAATAATTAATTTTGCTTTTCTCTCTAATCCATAATCAATGATATGCTCTCTATTACCAACAATTAATATTGACGTACTATCAACATTAACAGTAGACATAAATAATCTATAAGGTAAAGCAACTGCCATAACATTACCAATTATTTTTTCATCGAATTTATAAACTTTAGATGCATTTAAAGTTTCAGCTAAATTATCAAATGATGTATTTAAAATATTTGTATCACTACAAATCAATTCATTAGCAATCTCTTTTAATGAAACATAACCCTTAAACATTTTCTTATCATCTACTAGAGGAATACCAGTTATACCCTTAGCAGTCATATAGTTATAAGTTCTATAAATAGAATCATTTTCATTAACAAAATAATTCTTTTTATATTTAACATCTTTAAGTTGAACTTTAACATCATTTAAATATTTAGGAACAGGAATTTTAAATTTTTTTAAAGCATATTCAGTTTCTGCATTAATTTCACTAAGTATTCTTGGTTCAGCATTTAAACCCATTTGTTTTTTTAAATAACTTAAACTAATAGTTGCGCATACAGAGTCAGTATCAGGTTTACGATGTCCAAAAATATATATCTTATCCATATTTTCACTCCTTTTTTATGTTACAATTATACAACAAAAGTTTAAATTTTACTACAACTAAAGAAAACATGATATAATGAGTATATAATAAGAAGGTGAATCATGGCTAAAAGAAAGTTAAAAAAGAAAGTTAAGAAGCTATTATTTATATCTATAGTAGCTCTAATTTTACTAATAGTAGGTATTAAAGTTATTAACAATTATAAATATAAACAAACATATGAATATAAATTCTTACAAAAAGAATATACCCTAGAAGAATATAAAACCTTAAGTTCTAAATTAAATAATAATGAATTAGAAACACTTCTTTCCAAAGATAAAAATTCTAATATTGTTAAATTAATTAATGAAAAATACTTTATGTTTAAAAATTTAGATCGATACTTATCTTATTATGAGAAAAATGATAGTAAATCTTTAAACGAAATTGTGGCTTTAGTAAATGTTAATCGTGATAAAGATTACTATAAAGATTTAGTTGATACTGATACTTCAAAAGGAACTGCTATGTTAGTAAATAAATATCATGCTTTAACTAAAGATTACCAAGCGAGCGATATTGTTAAAACATCAGCAACCTATTCATACGCTAATAATGAGCTTAACAGTGAAGCCTATGAAGCATATAAAAATCTAGCTGAAGCTGCTAGAGAAGATGGTTATACAATTTTAATATTATCTTCATATCGTGACTATGAATACCAAGATAAATTATGGAATCAAAGAAAACAAGCTTATGGGACAAGAAAAGCTGATGATTATGCCGCTAGAGCTGGTTCATCAGAACATGAAACTGGTTATGCTATTGATGTTGCTGATTTCTATGATAAAAATGATTCATTTAAAGATACTGAAAGTTACCAATGGATGCTTAATAATGCTCATAAATACGGTTTTATTCTAAGATACCCAGAAGATAAAGAAGAAATAACAGGATATAAATTTGAATCATGGCATTACCGCTATCTGGGTGTCGATTTAGCAACAAAAGTTTATAATGAAGGTATAACATTTGATGAATACTATGAATTTTATTTAAACAACTAAAAAAGGAACAACTATTGTTCCTTTTTTAAATTCTATTAACAAGCTTGTTATATCTATTCCAAGGAATTATTTTATCTTTATGTAACCTTCCAACCAATATTCCAGGTAAGATATTTAATGTTTTTGAAAAATCAATTATACTTTTTTCAGTAATAACCCCATTCACAAAATTACAATAATCATTGTCAGGTATCAAAATGTTTTTAGCATAATTATCAGCGTCTCGTTCAATGTCATTAACTAAACCAGACTCTAAATTATCGATAAAAACATCTTTTTTACTATGTTTAATCAAATGAGCAATTTCATGAAATAAAGTAAACCATAAAATATCATCTTGTTTTCCTTTATCGCTTATCATAATAATTGCTTTGTCAGGTGTAATTTTATATGCTACACCATTAATATAAGTATTAGGTAAATGTGGTTCAAATATTAATGCCACCCCACATTCTGATAACAATTTCCTTATTTCATCTAGTTGAGGTAAAAACATTTTATTAGTTAATTTTCTTATTTTCTTTGCATTATCTTTTAACTTTTCCACATCAAATTTTGGATATTCTAGTTTATTAGATTGTATTTCACCATACCTCAGATAACAGTACAAAGCATCTAAAGAAAAGTGCTCACTCGAACTTTTTCGACAAGCAATTTTTTTTCTTAGTTCAGTATTAAAATTTAAAGATGCTACTCCAAAAAACTTTCTTAGATTTATTACTCTTAAAAAAGGATCTTTTGTTGCAGATATACCATCCCATTTTCTTTTTGACATTTCTAAATAAGGAATATTTTCTAAATAAATCACTTCATTTTTAATTAAATCAATATCCTTTTTTCTTTCCAGTGCAATTCTGTAGTTACTTTCCAAATTATTCCAAAAACTTGCTGGCAAACCAAATACATATTCAAGTTTTAAAGCGGTTTCAGTAGTAATTGGCGCTTTACCATTAATAATCTCATTAACTGTTTTTTTGTTAATTCCAATTTTAGATGCTAAATCTAGTTGATTCATACAATTAACCTCAAGTAGTTCTTTAATTGTTTCTCCTGGAGCTATAACATATAATTCATCATAATCATATCTACTCATAATGTTTAGACACCTCCATTATTTCTATATTTTTTATTAATCTTAAATCATCTATTATAATATTATTGCCATATGGTCTAAATATTAATCTATATTGATTATTTATATTTATTGCAAAACTACCATCAAGATTACCAACTAATTTATGTCTTCTCAATGGTGGACTAGATGGAACATCCTCCAAAGTAGCAAAAGCTTTTAACTCATTTATTCTTTGTGGTAATTTTTTAGCTACATCAAGTCCATAACGTTGAATAAGTTTCTTACTGTACTTAGGATTTTCACATAATTCTTTTAATCTAGTTGTTTTATAATAAAGTTCCATCTATCCTCCTTCCTTTTTTGATTTACTTATTACGTTAATCAAATTATATCATATCAAAAATTAATGTCAAATAAAAAAGGAACTACCATTGTTCCTTTTTTAAATTCTTATCTAATACTACTGATACATGAGAAGCAAAATTTGCTACTGTTCCATTAGGTATTGGTCCTAAATTTAAATGAGTAAAATTACCATCTTTAAACATCCATTCACCCATAATATAATAAGTTTCTTCCGAGTTCATTTTCTTACTAATTTCCATTGTAAAATATCTAGGTCTAGTTGGTGTAATAGCTAAAGCTACACATTTTGCTTGAGCTTGAACAGAATCTGGATCAGGCATAATAAAATAAAATACCGGGTAATCACCAACATGATTCATTGTTACATCAAAATCATTTTTAGTAATTACTCTATCTTTATCAGTAAGTTCAAAATCTTTATTAATATCATCTGGAGATATATCATTCCATAACTTAGCAAGATGCTCTTTCATACTTTCAGGACCATCTTTTAAAATTTTATTAAAATTACCCCAGTCATTAAATATCTCATCTCTAATTCTAATATGAGATACAATATAAGCTCTACTAATTTGATTCATATAATCCTCCAACAATATAATATCAAAAAAATAAGCATTAATGTTATAAATATTAAATATCAATATAAATAATATGTAAATAAAAATCCATGATATAATAAGAAAGAAAGAAGGGATAATATGTTTAACCTAGTATCAAATTTTAAACCAAGTGGAGATCAACCTAAGGCTATTAAAGAACTAACTGATGGTATAAATGAAGGCAAAAAAAGTCAAGTACTATTAGGAGCAACTGGAACTGGTAAAACTTTTATGATTGCTAATGTTATTGCTAATGTTAATAAACCTACTCTTGTTTTAGCTCATAATAAAACTTTAGCTGGACAATTATATTCAGAATTTAAAGAACTATTCCCAAATAATCATGTCGAATACTTTGTTTCCTACTACGATTATTATCAACCAGAAGCATATGTTCCTTCTACTGATACTTATATTGAAAAAGATTCAAGCATTAATGATGAAATTGATGAATTAAGACATGGTGCTACAAGTAGTTTAATTAATTATAAAGATACTATAGTAGTAGCTAGTGTTTCTTGTATTTATGGTATTGGTGAACCAGAAGAATATAAAAATAATATGTTAATACTTCAAGTTGGAGATAAAATAAAAAGAAATGATATTCTAGATAAATTAGTTTCAATGACCTATGAAAGAAGCCAATTGGATTTTCATAGAGGTACCTTTAGAGCTAATGGAGATATTATAGATATCGTACCTGCAAGTGAAAGAAAAAATGGTATTCGTATTGAAATGTTTGGTAACGAAGTTGAACGTTTAAGTGAATTTGACATCCTTACTGGTAATATCATTCAAAATGTTAAAAATATTACTGTTTTTCCAGCCAGTCACTTTGTTACAGGTGACGAAAAACTTCAAGAAGCTATTAAAAGAATTGAACAAGAAAAAGATGAAAGAATTAAATATTTTGAAGAACATGGAAAATTAATTGAAAAGCAAAGAATTCAAGAACGTTGTGAATATGACATAGAAATGTTAAGAGAAACTGGTTTTTGTCATGGTATTGAAAACTATAGTAGACACTTAGCTTTACGTGGTGAAGGTGAAACACCATCAACCCTTATGGATTTCTTTGGTGATGATTATCTTTTAGTTGTCGATGAATCACATGTTACCCTACCTCAAGTAAAAGCAATGTATAATGGTGACCGAATGCGTAAACAAACCCTAGTTGACTATGGTTTTAGATTACCAAGTGCTCTAGATAACCGACCATTAAAATTTGAAGAATTTAATGAAAAAATTCATCAAGCAATTTACATTTCTGCTACCCCAGGTGATTATGAACTATCACTTACAAATAATCAAGTAACCGAATGTATCATTAGACCAACAGGATTATTAGATCCAACTATTGAAGTTAAGAAAACTGAAGGCCAAATAGATGACTTACTAGAAGAGATTAATAAACGTATTGAAAAAAATGAAAGAGTTTTAATTACTACTCTAACAATAAGAATGGCTGAAGAACTTACTAACTATCTTAAGAGCTTAAATAAAAAAGTCGCATACTTACATAATGAAGTTAAAACCTTTGAACGTCTAAGAATCATCAGAGATCTACGTTTAGGTAAATATGATTGTATTGTTGGTATTAACCTATTAAGGGAAGGATTAGATATCCCTGAAGTAAGTTTAATCGCAATCATGGATGCCGACAAACAAGGATTCTTAAGAAGTGAAAGAAGTTTAATTCAAACTATCGGACGTGCAGCTCGTAATGCCAATGGTCATGTAATTATGTATGCTGACACTATTTCAGAATCTATGGATAAAGCCATTAAAGAAACTGCTCGTAGACGTGAAATTCAAATGAAATATAATGAAGAACATGGTATTGTTCCTAAAACTATCATCAAAGAAATAAGAGATTTAATCTCAAATGAAATAAAAGATGAATCAAAAGAAAAAATGAGTAAAAAAGAATTCCATGATGCTTGCTTAAAACTAGAACAAGAAATGCGTAAAGCAGCTAAAGAACTAGATTTCGAAAAAGCAATGCAATTAAGAGATATCCTATTTGAAATGAAAGCAAATAATAAAGAGAATTAAAAATATAATTCTCTTTTTGCTTCTTCAGAAATAAAGAAAAACTTACATTTATCTTTATTTCTTAACATTAAATCATAATTATTTATCCATCTTTCATAGAAGTATTCTCTATCATCTAGATCATCAAATACTAACTTAAGAAAATATATAATAATATCATCATAACTACCAGTTTTTAAATGATCAATTACATCTTCAATATGGTCCTTATCAATTAAATTAGATATCATAATAAGTCTACCAAATAATTTCATATTATGCATAATAACATCAGGATCTAAAGAACCATTAGGAATTCTAAATTCCATAGTATCTTTAGGATGAAGTTTATTAAACTTATTACCTATATTTACAGTCCAATATTTATGTCCTGTTTGTAACTCACGATATAATTGAGAAACTGTATCATTTATATCTTTAAAATCAATAACATTTTCTTTTCTTAAAAATTCAAAAAATCCCTGATATAACTCCGAAAACATACCTAAGCCTTCACGAGGAAGTTCTCCAGCTCTATTACTAATTAAAACAAGAATAGGTTCCATTAAAGAAAAAATAGAATAAAAATTATATAAAGCTTGAGGACTCTTAAAACTATTTAAACCAATATGAATATGACCGGCACAAGAACCATCAGTATAAGAACCATTACTTTTTAAATAGCTACATACTGCTCTTAGTTCTGACATATCCTTTGAAGTATAATGAAGAATTGGTGAAGTTACTTCTACACTATTAGGAGCTAAAGAATCATCATTAACATTATTCCAAGTTCCAAAAGGTTTAATATTAAAATATCTCATCCTTCTAGAATTACCACCAATAACCTCTAACTCAATTCCAAAAGTCATATCAGAAGGAAGACTAGAACTATCAAAATCATCTATTTTAAACCTCTCACGAGCCTTTTCATAACCATCCTCATATAAAACATCATTTTCTGAAAAAACTTTGTCAGCAAGACTAAAACCATTTATTTTATGTTTAATAAAACTCAAAGAAAAAGTCTCTGGCAACTCCATAATTGCTCTCGCAATCGCATCATCACTAGACATCGAATCAATAACCAAACTAATATAATATTCATTGGCTAAAAAAGGCAAACATTCAAACTTAGATGAATCACTATCCAAAGCTAAAATATAACTAACAATTTTAGAATCATAATCAAATAAATGATTACTAATAAAATAAAGACGTTCTTCATCACTAGATAACTCACGAACCAATTTATAGGCCATACTATCCGGAACCATCATAAATATACCCCCACAATTAAGAAGATATACTAGCAAAGAAGATATACTAGCACAAAACAATAAAAAAAACAAGGTTACCCTTGTTAAAAAATCCCAACAATATTTTCATTCTCATCAATATCAATAGATTCAGCAGCAGGAACTTTAGGTAATCCCGGCATCGTCATAATCTTACCAGCAAGTACTACAATAAAACCAGCACCATTTTTTAAAACAACATCTCTAACATGAATATCATAATCATCATTACATTCTAAATTCTTAGGATCATCAGAAAAAGAATATTGAGTTTTTGCTATACATACTGGATAATTATCAAACCCTAACTCTTCAATTAATTTAATAGACTCTAAAGCTTCATCACTATAAGAAACATTCTTAGCACCATATATCTTAGTTGCAACACCCTTAATCTTATCTTTAATAGACATATCTAAATCATAAGTATAATTTAACTTAGATTCCTTATCACATAAACTAACAACATTATTAGCTAAATCAGTAGCACCATCACCACCATCAGCCCATCCAGTTACTAAAGATAAATTAACACCCTTCTTCTCTAACTCACTTTTAAGTAAATTAATCTCTTCATCTGTATCAGAATTATATTTATTAATTGCTACAATAACATTTAAACCAAACTTATTTTTTAAATTATCAATATGTCTAAATAAATTATCTAAACCTTTAAGTAAACCAGCTTTATTAGGTTTTAAAATATCTTCCTTTAAAATACCACCATGATATTTTAAAGCTTTAATAGTTGCCACAATAACAACCGCATCAGGCTTTTTATTCATTAAACGACACTTTATATCTAAAAACTTTTCAGCTCCTAAATCAGCGCCAAAACCAGCTTCAGTAACAACATAATCACCAAATTTTAAAGCATAATTAGTAGCAAGAACACTATTACATCCATGAGCAATATTTGCAAAAGGGCCACCATGAACAAAAGCTGGAGTATGTTCTAAAGTTTGAACCAAATTAGGCATTAAAGCATCTTTAAGTAAAACTGTTAAACTACCTTCAGCATTTAAATCTCTAGCATATATTGGTTTATTATCCTTAGTATAACCAACAATAATATTACCAATTCTTACCTTTAAATCATTTAAATCACTAGCTAAACAAAAAATAGCCATTATTTCAGAAGCAACCGAAATATCAAAACCATCCATTCTTGGAACAATCTTACTTTCACCACTTAAACCAGTATTAACAACCCTTAATTGACGATCATTTAAATCTACACATCTTTTCCAAACTACCCTATCAAAACCTAAATCATTACCATTATAAATATGATTATCAATTAAACTAGCAAGTAAATTATTCGCCGAAGTTATCGCATGAATATCTCCAGTAAAATGTAAATTAATATCTTCCATTGGTGCAATTTGAACATGTCCTCCTCCAGTAGCACCACCCTTTATTCCAAATACCGGACCTAAAGAAGGTTCTCTCAAAGCAAGTACACTTTTCTTCCCAATCTTTCTTAAACCATCAGCAAGTGCAATACTAATTGTAGTTTTACCCTCACCTAAAGGAGTGGGACTAATAGCAGTTACCAAAATAAGTTTACCATCCTTATTATCTTTAACTTTCAAATAAGCATCCTTACATACTTTAGCTTTATATTTACCATATAATTCTAAATCATCAGCATCTATCCCTAAAGATTTTGCCACATCAACAATCTTATCAAGTTTTACACTTCTAGCAATTTCAATATCATTCATAAATCCTCCTATAAAAAAAGAAAAACATTCTTATTTTTCTTTTAAATAAATAATATAAGAACTCTCAGCAACTAAACAAACAAGTAAACCGATACTTAAATACATCCATATCTTTTTAGCTTTACTATTATCATCACATACAACCCTAGTATCATCTTTAAGTAATTTATCACTAATTTCATTTAGTTTATTCATAAGTTCATTCTTATCTAAATCATCTTTACTAGTTAACCCCTTAACACTATTTAAAGCATTCTCATAATCAATTCTATCTAAAGTAGCAACAGCCTTATCAACTAATCTTTTAGCTCTATCCAAAGCATCATTACTTATAACATTAATATCAAAAGAACCTTCTAATAAATTAACATCTTCCCCATTAATAGTAGCAATGCATTTAGTAATTCTAATTTTACCACCACCAGTATTACTACCTCTAACAGTAATATTAAAAACATTACCTTCATTAACATTACTACTTAAAACATAATTATTACCAGAAGCAGAAACTCTACTAAAAGATTTACCAATCTCAACCTTTTCAACTTTAAGATTATCACTAACACTATAAGTAATATTTAACCTACTTATAACACCTTCAGCTTTAATCTTAACAACATATACTCCATCATGATTAATAATCAGATTTTTCTCACCAGTAATACTAGTTAAAGTATCTGCTTTAACAAAAGCAGTTAGTAAAAAGAAACTAATTATAACAATAATAAACTTCTTCATATAACCTCTAATAACGTTTCTTCTTATCTTTTTCAACCTTATTAACAACAACACCAGCAATCTTTATTCCAGATTGTTCTAAAGCTTTCTTTGTACTAGTAAGTTCATCAGCAGGTGTATAATTAGCTGCACAAACAATAACTGCTTCATCAGCAATCTTAGATAACACCAAAGCATCAGCAACATCCGCAATAGGCGGACAATCTAAAATAATTAAATCATAATCTTGCTTTAAATATCTAAATAAAATTTGACATTTCTCAGAACCTAATAACTCACTTGGATTAGGTGGAACAATACCTATAGGTAAAACCGATAAATTACCAATATCAGTAGTATAAATATAATCTTGATATGCATAAATATCATCTAAAAGTAAATTAGATAAACCAGGCTTATTCTTTAAACCAAATATTCTTTCAATTCTACCTTTTCTTAAATCACAATCAACAAGTAAAGTTTTTCTCTTAGTAACCCCGAAAGCACACGCTAAATTAGCAGCTACAAAACTCTTACCTTCTTTAGCAATCGAACTTGTAATCATTACAGCATTAACATCATTATCTACAAAACTAAATTCTAAATTAGTTCTAAGCATACGTATAGACTCAGCTACACTAGATTTAGGATTCGTACATATAACTAACTCTTTACTATTCATTATTTTCTACCTCCAACTAAAGGAATAATTCCTATAACCGGTAAATTAAGCTTAGATTCAACTTCTTCACTACTCTTAACGGTTGTATCAAAGTAGAACTTAATAAATACAAAAACTACTCCAATAACTCCACCTATAAAAGCCCCAATAACAATTTGTTTCATCAAATTAACATTAAAAGGACTACTACTAACTTCAGCCTTATCTACAACCATACCACTTTTAACATTACTATAATAATTACCAATTTCACTATTAAATACACTAGCAATCTCATTAGCAAGTTTAGCAGCATCCTCTGGATTACTATTATTAACCGTAATCTTAATAATCTCAGTACTATTTAAACTTTCAACATTAATCATACCCTTTAAATCATCAGCTTTATAATTTAAACCAAGATTACTATTAACCTTATTTAAAATATTCTTACTCTTAATAAGTTCCCCATAAGTCTTTAAAAGCATCGTATTATTACCGCTATCCTTAAGTAAAATAGTTGTATAACTACTATATAAAGGTTTTTGAATAATCGCACTATAAAACACGCCTAAACCAAGACCCAAAAAAACAAAAAGAATAATTATAAATATCTTACTAATATAATAATGAAATAATTCACCTAAATTAATCTCTTCCATAGTATCACTACCCTCTACTTTATAATTATAACCCAAATATGTATTTAATACAATCAAAAAAAGAGTATTCACTCTTTTCTAAAACATCTAATTAAAAAGACAAGTAATAAACCTAAAACAACACCAATTAAATCAATTAAAACATCAGTTACTTGACCAGATCTTCCAGGAACAAATAATTGATGAAATTCATCAATACTTGCATATAAAACACAAATGATAAATGAAATTAAATAAGAATATTTTACGTTATATTTACTAATTAAATTTATAACCAAAATACCAAGAATAAAAAATTCACTAACATGAGCACACTTACGAATAATAAAAATTAACTTGTCAGAATAATCTATACCTAAAATATTATGTAAAATATAAACAATAGTCCCACTTTGATCACTACTAACATTACCATTACAAGAAGACATATAAAATATAAAAACCATCCATAAAATAATAAGTATCCATGATGTAATTATTTTTTTATTTTTCATTAAAATACTCAATTATGCTATCAACGATTCTAACACTTGCTTTCCCATCACCATAAGGATTCGAAGCATTACTCATTTTTAAATACTCACTACTATCAGTTAATAATTTTTTAGCTTCAGTATAAATAGTATCTTCATTGGTACCGACTAATTTTAATGTTCCAGCTTCAATTCCTTCTGGTCTTTCAGTAGTTTCTCTTAATACTAATACTGGTTTTCCTAAACTAGGTGCTTCCTCCTGAACACCACCACTATCGGACATAATCATATAACACTTATTTATAAAATTATGGAAATCAAAAACATCTAAAGGTTCTATTAATTTAACGTTATCACAACCATCAAATATTTCATGTGCTGTTTTTCTAACAATAGGATTCATATGAATAGGATAAATTACTTTAACATCAGAAAAATCATCAACAATTCGTTTTATTGCCTTAAAAATATTTTTCATCGGTTCTCCAAGATTTTCTCTTCTGTGAGCAGTAACTAATATTAGTTTTTCATTATCTTTTAACCAATCTAATTCGTAATTTGAGTAATCACTTTTAACAGTTGTAGCCATAGCATCGATTGCTGTATTTCCAGTTACATATATTTTTTTCTCATCTATATGTTCTCTTAATAAATTATTTTTACTTAAATCCGTTGGTGCAAAATACAAATCAGACATCCTATCTATTAACTGCCTATTCATTTCTTCAGGAAAAGGACTATATTTATTATAGGTCCTTAAGCCAGCTTCAACATGACCTATTGAAATACCAGAATAATATGCCGAAAGTGCTCCAGCAAAAGAAGTAGTAGTATCACCATGCACTAAAACAATATCAGGTTTTGATTCTTTAATAACTCCCTCTAATCCATACATAACTCTAGCGGTAATATCGCTTAATGTTTGTCCCTGTTGCATAATATTCAAATCAAAATCAGGAACAATTTTAAATGCATCTAATACCTGATCAAGCATTTGTCTATGTTGTGCAGTCACACATATAATGCTTTCAATCTCTTTTCTTTTTTCTAATTCTTTAACTAAAGGAGCCATCTTTATTGCTTCTGGTCTAGTTCCAAATATACTTAATACTCTAATTTTTTTCATTTTTGTTTTTTTCCTTCTCTACTTAATAATTTTTTTAATGTTTTTAATATATCTATAATACAACCTTTATATAATAAAATAAAGGTAAAAGAAATCAGTAATTGAATATAATAATATTTACTACCAAAAAAAGCTACTATCATTTGAATAAAGAGTAATAAATAACTAATAGTATTAATTTTGTAATTAGTTTTCATTACCACATAACGTCTTAATAATATATTACGAATATTAAAAACTACTAAATAGCCAATAAAAGTAGCAATAGCAGCACCATACGCACCAAAATGTTTAATTAATATTACATTCAAGATTGTATTAATTAAAGCACCAACTATAGTAGATATAGACAAAGTTTTAGTATCTTTCATTGTCGTAAAAATGCTCCCAATGAATAAAGATAAAGCATTAAAAACTACTGATAATAGTAGTGGTGGGACAAATTTCCAAGCATAAAAGAAACTATCGGAATATAGCATTTTAGCTATTGGAACATTAAAAACCATAATAATAGAACAAGCAAACACCATAGTAAAATTTAAAATAGTAAATAAATTTCCAATAAATGAATCGCAATCATTTTTATCAAATTCTTTAATAGCAGAAATCGACCATGCTTGAGAAAAAATATTTTGTAATATAGTTAAAAGACTAGGAATTTTATATGAAATTGCATAAAGCCCACTCACAGATACTCCCATCATCCAAGATAATATATACCTATCGCTTGCATTATTTATCCACCAAGCTAAAGCACTAAATACAAGTGGAAAACTAAATTTTATCATTTCTCTAAATAGTTTATTATTACAAGATAGATTAAAATACCTATATATTCTTATATCAATAAAAATGTAAAATAAAGATATAACCAAACCAGTAGTATTAGCAATTAAATACCCAATAATACCAAAATTACAGAATTTTAATAAAATTATGTTTAATAACAAAGTTATTGTCGAATTTATAATAGAAGAAACAACAATTGTTTTTACTTTATTTATTCCCTTGCAAAAAATTGTTAAGGAATTAAGTAATGAATTAGATATATAAGAAATCAAGAAAAAAATGTATATATAAGAACTAACATTAAATAAATTAAAATAATTAGTCAAAGTTGTCCCAATCAAAATTATAATAAAACCAATAAAATTAATTCTAAGAGCTATGTTTAATACATCCTCAGTTTTAGTATTTTTATCCATAGAAAACACTAAAACTGCATCTTGAATATCAATCGTAAAAATAGGTATTAATAAAGAAACCGTTGTAGATATCAGATCAGAAATACCATAATCAGCGGTTGACAAATAACTAGTATAAATAGGTATTAAGATAAAAGCCAATAATTTTGGTACAAAACTACTTATACTAAATAAAAATATATTATTTAATAAATATTTATATTTATTTTTCACTTTATTTTTTCCTCTTAATCAAGTCTTTCACTTTATATAATTTAGCAATAAGAATATGTCCTGAATTATATTTTTTTCTTAGATCTTTTAATTTTATTTTTTCATTCTTAAAATCATCTAACATATTTTTTCTATACAAAGGAATAGAATGATTATATGGATACTGATAAATATAATAATCATTCAAATCACCATTAGCAATATTAGACATCTCAAGTGATTCAATATCATTTAATAATTTTTGACCCTTTTCAGTAAATACAGTAACTAATGATACTCCAGTATTATTCTTTCTAAATTTTCTTCCCCAGTAATCACCAATTCTTATATCAGCAGCTGATTTCGTTCTAAAAGGACAATCAAAACAAGTTTCATTATAACAAGATCCTTCAGTAAAAAAGAAATAAAACAAATCCTTATCTTGGTTTTTTTTATATATTACATTGCCAGTTCCATCACTAAAAGTTATTATACGTTTTTTATTTCTAGTAGTTTTTCCATTTCTAATAATAATATTATGGCTATTTTTTAAAACAGGATATTTCTTAATTATTTCATTCACATACTTTTTCCACAAATTATAACTAGGAATACCATGACATATTAAGTCAACCAAAATATAATTATCTCTAATATTTTTCAACTCCAAAATATTAGCAAGTCCTGCAACTTGACAAGGAGTCCCAATAAATATTAATTTATCATTCTTTTTTAATTTCATTATTTCTAATAATGATTGAGAAACACTACTTTGTAAATATTTAGACCCCTTAATAGAACTTAAAGAATTAACATTATTCGGTGGAATTAAAATATGTTCTGCTCTATCCTTATCATTATTATAAAAACAACCGGAAACAAAATAATTCTTTTTAGAATTTAAATAATTTACAAATGCAGCAGATGCTCCACCCGATGAAGATGTTGACAATTCAGTTTTATCTTTTAAGCTAAAGGAAACAATTTTTTCATTACAATCAAGTGAAATCGTTTTGGTATTAAATAATGGACAAACTTTATGACATAAATTACAATTTGTACACTTTTCTTTATCAACTTTATATTTAATAAAACCATCATTATCAATATATTCGCTCAATGCTTTTTGGGGACATATCGCTGCACAAGCACCGCAACCAAAACACTTAGTAATTATTTCCTCATTACTTTCATTTGCATTTTTAACATTTAATAAAGCTTTATCTAAAAACTCGTTTGATTCCTTTCTAAGAACATCTAGTTTTTTATTTACATCAGAATATTTTATATCACTTAAAGAAAAACTATCAATATCAGAAATAATTCTATCATTAATATTTAATCGTGCAAGCATATCTATAATACGACTATTTTGATTAATTTTATCATTCGATTTAAATCTTTTATAAATATAAAAATTAACATTATAATTTAATGAAAATATCATTCCGTGATAAGAATCTGTAAAAACACAAAAAGCATTTTTAATTATTGATAAAAATTCAGCAGGGCCAATATATTCCTCTATATTATACTTATTAATTCTTCTTTTTTTATAAACAGGAATATTAATTATTTCACAATTATTATTTTTAGCATATAGTTTTATTTTTGATAAATATTTATCAGACTTTCCTAAAAAATAAGTTACTATATATCTTTTAGATTTATACCTTTTTGCAAAATCAACATTTTCATACCTTTTCCATTCTTTATTAGTCATCAATAAAGTTGGATCCAATACTACTTTTGCATCTTTATTACAAATCTGCTTAATTAACATAGCTCCAGTTTCTTCTCTGATAGATAAATTATCAAATCTAGCAATCAAATTTGCCATTGATTTTTTTATAGATAAATTATCTATTTGTTTTAATCCAATACTAGGAGCATAAGAAATAATTTTATTTTTTTTTGCAAAATCCAAAAAATATTTAGAATCATAATTATTAGGAGACCAGATTTGATCACTTCCACATATAAAAGCATCATAATTATTATTAAGTTGATATAAATCAAAAAAGGAATCGCAAAACTCTGTTTCTTTAAAATATTCATTACTAAAACTATCAAATAATGGATTTTGAAAAACTTGATTAAATAATTTATTTTTAATTTTTAAACTAATATTTTTAATGGATGAATTAAACCCAGTTTTACTTATTATAGGACCTTTCGGATTATAATTAATAAATTCAACCTCATTACATTTATTTTCTAAAATTGTTTTTAGAGCGAACGCTTGTAATTTTGAACCATAATTTCTATATTTGTACCAAGTCATTATTGCTATTTTCATATTTTACCTCAATTCTGTTACTTTTTTTATAAGAACTTATAAGCATAATTAGTATTGTTGAAAAAATATAAAGTATAAGAGTATCAGGAGTTACTAAAACACCATTATACGAATTTATAACTAGAAATAATACAGTAATAGAAAATTTAGCCATTATATCATTTTTTATATTTAAAATAGGTGACACATATAATAATAAAATAAAAATTAAA
This sequence comes from bacterium, assembly GCA_004563275.1. Next base: position 14,263 of record SFSZ01000011.1, on the reverse strand, counting down.
GTACCAACTATTCCTTCCTTATATAGCATAATCACAAATGGCAACTCCTGTACTATTTCCATTACCCACCTACCTAATGTATTTTGAATGTTCTGAGAAAAACAGTCACCAAGCCCAAAAAATAATCTTATTTTATAAAACCCGGACGTTAAAAATTTTTCCCAAAATTCAAATCTACCAGTAGAAAAAGACTCATTTTGAAGTCTATTTAATAATAAATTGAAAGCTCCAAAAAAATACAGAACTAATGTAAGCAAAATCAAACTAATCATAGCTTTTACTTTTTTTGCATTAAATATAATCATAGATAAAGTAAGTAATAAGAAGCCAACTTTACTTCCAGAAGAAAGTACCCCAATAATTGAAATAATAATTACTAAATAATTTTTTAAAATTTGATTATTTTTATCCACTTTTGAATTAAAATAAGAATTTAATAAATAAAATACTATATAAATATAACTTGTATGAAGATATTGACCTAAAAAAGTAGCATATCTCATTCCAAACAAACTTTGCCCATCTTGTGGAAGCCATTGTAAAACATATGGGACAAAATTACCTGCAATAAATTTCATTATTTTACAACTAGTAAATAAATCTAAAATATACATTATAGTTATTAAAATAATAAAAATATTATATATTTTTATTATTTTTTTTAAAGAATTAACTGATATATTAACATTATTCCAATCAATACATAGTAACAATAAAGGAATAGTATTCATACAAAAATATATAATAAACCTTTCTACAGTAACACCATATATTAAATCACTTAGAATAGTAATTAAAAAAAATAATAAACATAAAAACAGTTTTTTAATATTGATATTTTTTCTATTTATATTTATTAATAAAAATAAAATAATAAAAAAAGGAATATTCAGAAATTTAAAATAACCATTAAAAAAACTAGTTCTAAAAGGAAATCCAAACAAAAATAATATAAAAATTAAAGCTATAAATAATTTTTCATTTGTAATTTTTATAGTTTTCATTAAATTTCCTCCATTCTAATTTATTTTTTTATCTTTTTATACAATTGAATCGGATGCATCAAAAAATAAATACTATTGCCCACTTTATTTCCGATTCTAATGCCTAAATATTTTATACATCTATTTTTAAGATTTTTCCTTTCAATTTCTTCCTTACTTAACCAGGAACCAGAAAAATGATGAATAGTACATGTATTACCAGTAATATTAATTTCATTTGTAATATGAGATTTAGGACAGAAATAATCATAAGGATATATTGTAACAATTCCATTATCCAGTTCCTGAAAAGAAGAAACTGGATTTAAGCCAAATTTTTTAATAGTTGTTTCCGTAATTCTAATAGTATTGGGTGTTGTATCTATTTTACCATTAACTATAAAATGCAAATTATTGTAATCTTCTAGCAAAGTACATATCCATTTATTATTCTTTTCTGAAGCCATTATTCCTGTTGGTATATAATCATTATTTTCAAAGCTTGAGAAAGCGTGATGTTTTAAGAAACCATCTAATGATTTTATAACTTCAACATCTGTATCCATATAAACACCACCATATTTTTTTAAAACAAAAAGTCTAACAAAGTCAGTAACAAATGCATACTTTTTGCATTCATATGCCTCTTTAACATAGGCATTAATATTAATATCAAAATTATCTTCATTCCATTCTATTATTTCATAATCATGACAAATTTTTTTCCATGAATCAATACAATCTTTTACTAATTTTGGCTTTTCACCTTTTCCAAACCAGCAATAATGAATTTTTTTTGGAATCATACTTATTTTTCCTCCAATATATTCCTATAAATGTTTAATAGTCTATCAGTATGAGCTTCTAAACTAAAGTTATTTTTAATAGTTTGATATGATAACTCACTTTTATCTTTTTGACTATTTTCTATTACATCTGAAATTGCTTTACTAATTTCATTAATATTTCCGGGTTCAACTATAAAACCATTTTTTTTATTTACTACTTCTGGAATAGCAGCAATTGGTGTAGAAATATTAGGTATTCCATATGACATTGTTTCTAATATAGTCATTGGCAATCCTTCATTATATGAAGGAAGTAAATTAGCTTTAATATCAGAAAAAACACTGAGTTTTTCATTATCTGTAAGCCATCCTTTGTATTCAATAAATTTACTTAACCCTCTTGATTTAACTATTTGAGTAAAACCATCAGTTTCATCAGGACCATAAACTAATATCTTAAAATCTAAACCTTTATCTTTTAATTGCTTTACACTTTCGATTATATCAAATATTCCTTTTCTTTTTCCAACTAATCCCAAGAATAAAATATTTTTAGACTCATCATTATATTTATATTTTTTTGGAACAGATACAGAATTATATAAAACTTCAATTTTTTCTGGAGACATAACTAAACCACTTATATAATTTCGCCAGTACTCTCCTAATATTAAAATTTTGTCTGCCATATCTAAAGTATTCTTTACAAATTTTCTTTTTTTCGTGTTTAAAGAATTGTACCATGTTTGAAACTCTGCTCCATGCATATGTATGACAATTTTGGTATTATATTTTCTTGCAATCTTTTCTATAATTGCAGTTCTATATACACTGCCTCTTTCTGACATATGGATATGTATAATATCATAATGATCATTTTTCAATTTAATTCTTACTTTATTTATTGCATTTAAACTAAAGAACGCTTTAGTTACGAAACAGGCTTTTGTAACTGTTGGAATATATATTAAATTTGTATTTTTTTTGAATTTATTATCTGTAAGATAATTATTTACAACCGTCCACATTCCACCGCGATTTTTTTCAGATACTCCAACCATTAATACCTTCATATATTTCACCTCATTTTTATCACTTTAGCTGGCACTCCACCAACTATCTCATTTTTATTCACATTTTTAGTTACAACACTACCAGCAGCAATTATAGCACCATCTGCTATTTTAACTCCATCTAATATAATTACATTATACCCAATCCAAACATCATTTCCAATAGTAATTCCAACAGACAAATCACCTTGTTTATTCATAGGAATGTCTTTTCGGTTGAATTTATGATTAGCACCAAGAAATGAAACTTTTGGTGCCAACATACAGTTATTTCCAATAATCACTTTTCCTTGAATATAAGAATAATCACCAATACTAGAATTATTACCAATTATAATATTTGACGAAAACTTAATCTTTCGGCCTATATCTATATTCCTACCAGATTTAACAAACATTAATTTACATAATTGACTTCTAAAAAAATTAGATAATGGCCACTTTAATCCTAATTGATAATGAGGAAGATAAGAAAAGAATATATTATAAAAAAAATATCCGATTAAATATTTAATTTTTTTCATACTGTTTATTGTCACTTCTCTTTTCTTTAATCACTAATTTTATAAACTTTAAATTACCCACAAAGTAACGTTTAAATAATCTTTTTGGTTCTTGTATTACTCTAAACAACCATTCTAAATTACATTTTTGCATCCATTTGGGAGCTCTAGGAATATTACCAGAAATAACATCAAAACTTCCGCCAACGCCCATAAACACTGACTTAATACCATTATTTTGCAAATATTCAATTAAATATTCCTTAGTCGGGGAGGTAATCCCCACAAATACTATATCTGGATTTAATAATGTTATTTCTTTTGAAATTTCGTCCCATTGTTCTTCTTTAAAATATCCATTATGTATCCCTTTGATTTTCAAATTAGAATGTTTTTCAATTAAAACATCTCTTGTCTGTTCCACAACTTTCTGCTTAGCACCTAAAAGATAAATTGAATAATTTTTTTCACAGCACAGATTAACCAGTTCAAGCATTAAGTCAATACCTGCTACTCTTTCTGGCAACTTCTTATTACAAAATCTACTAGCTAAAACTACAGACGCTCCATCTGCATTAATAATCCCACATTTATTAATAATTTCTTTCATTAAAGGATTGCTATTTAATTCATTAATTTTATCAGCATTAACTCCCATCAAATGTAGGGGTGTTTTGGTATTTATATATTTTTCAACAAGTTCAACAGTTTCTCTCATATCAAGAACGTCTATTATAGCATTTAGTAATACAATCCTTTTATTATTACCCAAAACCTTTTCTTGTTTTATATTACTCAATTTCATCATGACCAATCCTTTTTTTAAAAATTGCTGGTGATAAATTACTATGTGAATTATTATCACTTATCTTTTTGGCTGGAACACCACCAATAGTTATACCTTTTTCATTAAAATTATGTACTACCACCGCATTTGCACCAATAGCAATATCATCAGCTATATATATATTTCCAATAATCCTAGCTCCACTACCAATAAATACATTATCACCTATTAAAGCAGCATTTAATTCTCCATTAGTAGCACCAATCGTTGTAGAATCTTGTATTCTACAATTTTTTCCAACCCTTGCATTATTATTTACCACTATAGAGCCAAAGTGAACTATTGCTAATCCATAATCAAAAACATTTAAAGGAATAGATATTCCTAATTTCACTCTCATTTTATGATACCTAAACATATTATAGGCATAAATTATTTTTCCAAATATGGTTTTTGAACAATTATGATAATATTCGGTCTTTCTTAATTGTCTTTCAAATTTCCAGATATCATCTCCAAATATTTTGGGTTTCTTTCTTGTAATTCCTAACGCAATCTTATCTCTTTCTAAAAAATATTTATAGTCATTTTTATTATTAATCATTAAAACCACCACAATATCATTTCAAATATACATAATATATTTGAAACATTAAATACACTCCTAAAAAAATAATAAGATACCGTTTTGTATCTTATTACTTAGCTCCTTTTTTTAATAAAACAACTCTAACAGTATTTAACAATATTTTAATATCAAATAATAAATTATAATTATTTGAATAATATTTTTCTAATTTTAATCTATAATCAAAACTAGTATCACTTCTGCCACTTACTTGCCAATATCCAGTTAATCCTGGTTTAGTCTTAATAATATCATCAAAATATTCGCCCATATCTTCTTGTTCTCTAGGTAAATATGGTCTATTACCGACTAAAGACATATCCCCTTTTAATACATTAATTAATTGAGGTAATTCATCTAAAGAACTATTTCTAAGATGTTTCCCCATTTTAGTTATTCTAGGATCATTCTTAAGTTTTTTATTTATCTTATATTCTTTAGCTAATTTTTTATCTTTTTTTAGTAACTCAAATAATACATCATCAGCGTTAGGTACCATTGTTCTAAATTTATAAAATTTAAATAAGTTACCATCTTTGCCTATTCTATATTGAGTAAAAAATATTGAATTGAAATCTTTGTGTAAAACATAAGAGATTTTAACAATTAAACAAATTGGTAATAAAAAAATTAGCCCTACAAGTGATCCAATAATATCTACAAATCTTTTAATTCCAAAGTATAATATACTTTTAACACTAACACTATTATAACTAGTACTTTCTATAACGTTTTCTTGCATAGTATCAATCTCACTCCTACACTAAGAGTATATCACATATTGAGGACAAAAAATCAAAATTTGTATATTTTTGTAAAAAATTTATGTTTTTTTAAAATTTCATCTTTAAAATAGTAGTAATTATTACAATAAATATTATCAAAATAATAATCGAAGCTACAATAAAAACCACTTTTGACACTTTTTGATTAACTTTAAATTGACTAATCACACGTTCTTTAACTTGATTAGTAAATTCTTCCATTCTAGCCGCTTCTTCTTTTTCTTTTTTTATGTATTCTTTATATTCTTTATTTTTTGCATAACTAGCATTACAATTCGGACATTTTTTATCTACTTCTGTATCTATAATACTATCACAATATTCACAATTAATTTTCATAATCCACCTCTGCTTAATTATATCAAAAAAAGAGACATTAGTCTCTTCTATCAGTAAATATCAATAATAATCTAAATACTTCTAATGCACTTGATAAAACACCTGCTAAATATGTTAAAGCTGCACTAGTAAGCATTTCTTTTACTCCAGCTTGATCTTTTTTATTTCCTAAATTAGCTTGATCAATTTCTTTAGCAGCTCTTTTACTGGCATTAATTTCTACTGGTAAAGTAATAATTTGGAATACTAAACCTAATCCAACTAAAACAATACCCAACATAATTAAATCCATATATTCTAAGATTAATCCAAGTAAAAGAATAATATAAGCAAGTCTTGTACCTAAATTAACAATTGGATAAATAAAACTTCTTATTCTTAAAAATAAATAACCTTCTTTATCTTGAATAGCGTGTCCACATTCATGAGCAGCAATTGCTAAAGATGCTACTGATTTACCATGATAAACATCAGTAGATAATTTAATAGTCTTTCTAGTTGGATCATAATGATCTGTCATAGTTCCTTTAGTTTCAACTACATATAAGTCATTTAATTCATTCTTATCAAGAATCTTTCTAGCAACATCATATCCAGTTAATCCAAAAGCATTATCTTTCTTACTATTCTTTTTATAAGTAGCACTTACATAAATTTGTGCTATTAAAGGAATAATAAGTGCTAATAAATATAATAAACTTTCCACTTCTAAACCTCTTTATAAATAGTACCTTCTCTAGTATCAACTAAAGCAATACCCTTACTTAATAATTCATCTCTTATTGCATCAGCAAGTTCAAAATTTTTTGCTTTCTTAGCTTCATTTCTTGTTTCAATTAACTTCATAATATGTTCATGATCACTTCTTACTTCTTTTACTTCTGGAAGTAAATCTAAACTAAGAACCTTATCAAAAGATCTAACAAGTTCAATCTTAGTATGACCATTAACTGTATCATCTTTAAGTAAATCATATAACAATGTAATTGCATTAGCAGTATTTAAATCATTAGTTATATATTCAATAAACATATTTTTATATTTATCAAAATCACCTTCAGATAATTCTCCTTCATCTTTAATTAAAGATATCTTATTTTTAAGTTTTAAATAAGCTTGTTCAGCACTATTTAAACTATCAAATGAAAATACTAATTGTTTACGATAATGACTATTTAAACACATAAATCTAAATGATAAAGGATTATATCCTCTTTTAATTAATTCTTCTACTGAAAGTATAGCTCCATGACTTTTACTCATCTTACCAGTTTCATCCATTAAATGTTCATTATGAAACCAATAATTACACCATTTATGCCCTAAATAAGCCTCACTTTGTGCTATTTCATTAGTGTGATGAGGAAATATATTATCTACTCCACCACCATGAATATCTAAATATTCTCCAATATATTTGATAGATATTCCTGAACATTCAATATGCCATCCTGGATAACCTACTCCAAATGGAGAATCCCATTTTAATTCTTGATCTTCAAATTTACTCTTAGTAAACCATAAAGCAAAGTCAGCTTGATTTCTTTTACTTTCATCAAACTCTACTCCTTCTCTTACCCCAACAACCATCTCATCTTCTTTATGATTAGTTAATTGATAATAATCAGATAATTTACTAACATCAAAGTAAACATTTCCTCCAGCTTGATAAGCATATCCTTTTTCTAATAAACTACTAATAATCTTAATATACTCATCAATATTATCAGTTGCTGGTGAAACAATATCTGGAATTCGACAGTTTAAAGCCTCAAAATCTTTAAAGAATGCATCAGTATAAAATTTAGCTACATCTAATACAGTCTTATGCTCTCTTTTAGCACTTGATACCATTTTATCTTCTCCAGTATCAGAATCACTTTTTAAATGACCAACATCCGTAATATTCATTATTCTTTTAACATCATAACCAATATATCTTAAAGTCTTATCTAAAATATCATGACCCACATAGTTACGCATATTACCAATATGAGCATAATGATATACAGTTGGTCCACAAGTATAAAAAGAAACCTTACCTTCATAATGAGGTTTAAACTCTTCTACTTGTCTTGTTAAAGTATTATAAAACTTCATAACTCTCTCCTCCTAAAAGTTATTTTAACATTTTTGAGGAATAAAAGAAAGATTATTATTAAAACCCAAATTACTTTCTTCTTTATTATTTAATAAAAATATAATTGAATTATTTAAGTATAATTTCTTATTTAAAGAATTAGTTATATACCCACTATTAATCATAGTTTTAATTAAATTATACAAAACCTTATTAGCTTCATCATAATTATTAAACACTATAAATGAAAATGGATACTCTTCTAATTTATTATATAAATAATCATTAGATAATAACTTACTTAAACTATAATCATCATTATATTCCTCACAATTAATATTTATCATATTAATGTTAAATTTTGATGAAATATATTTAATTATTTTAATTTTATTATTTTTATCTAATCCATCCAAAACCATATATTTATTAAATTTATTATCTTTAATTAAATTAACAATATTTTTAACTGTCTTTTCATTATATTTTTCTTTTAATTCATCATATAACTCATTTATTTTATCTTCTCTTAAAGTACTAATATTAACTCTATTTTTAATAACATCATATATATCTTCATTACTAATAATCTTATTCTTACTATTATCTTTATACATATCTATTAACTTCTTAGAACATACCGTATCAAGAACTTCTATACACTTATCTGGATTATATAAATTAGGTAAATACTTATCAGTAATATCTATTAAATATTTAATCGTATTTTTATTTATCTTTAAATCATAAAAAGACTCATAATTCTTTTTAACTTTATTCATAATCGTTAACATATCTTTATTACTAGGTTCATTGACCATTACTGGAGTAAACCTTCTAACTAAAGCCGGATCTTTTTTTATATATTCATTATATTCCTCATAAGTAGTAGCTCCAATAATTTTAATATCTCCTCTTGCTAAATATGGTTTTAAAATATTTGCAGCATCTATCGAACCATCAGAAGCTCCCGTCTTAACTATCGTATGAATCTCATCTATAAATAAAATAATATTTTTACACTTCATAACTTCTTTAATTAAATTATTAACTCTAAGTTCAAACTCTCCACGATATTTTGTTCCTGCTATTAAAGTAGATGTATTAATTAAAACTATCTCTTTATTTTTTAATTTATCTGGTACATTACCTTCTTTAATCATATGAGCAAGTTCATAAGCAATCGCCGTCTTTCCAACTCCAGCATGTCCAATAAGCAAAGGATTATTCTTATTCTTTCTAAGTAATATTTCCATTACTTCATTTATTTCTTTATCTCTTAAATAAACCCTATCACTTTCTTTTTCATTTAAAGAAACCCCTAATTGATATATTAATGATGGTTTATTAATCTCATTCGTTAAACTTTCTGTATCTATTCCCATATTAGAAACAATCTGTAAAGCTATCCCATCTTGTTCATTAAGTAAAGATGAAAGCAAATAAAATTCATCTAATTCTTTTTGTTCTTTATTCGCTTTTTTTGAAGCATTTTCTATAACTATTTTAAGTAAAGGTGTATAAAGAATATTAACACTTTCTTTACTAGCCATACCAATTACTTTAATTAATTCTTTTTTAAAACTTTTATAAGTTAAATTATATTTAATACATATTTCGCTAATATTATTATTTTTTAACAAAGCTAGTAATAAATGCTCTGTTCCAACATAAGGATGATGACAATTAAGCATCTCTTGTTCAGCTATTTCTAATATTCTACAAACACTCTTATTAAAACATTTATCCATTAAAAAATCCTCCTATATACTTTATGTATATAATGAGGATAATATTAGTTATTTATTCATATATTCTTTCTAATCTAAGCTTATCAGCAACAGTTGCAATAAACTCTGAATTAGTTGGCTTAGCTCTATCATAATCAACTGAATGACCAAATAAAGATTCCATTAAATCATAATCTCCTCTACTCCAACTAACTTCAATAGCATGTCTAATTGCTCTTTCAACTCGACTAGTAGTTGTATCATACTTATCAGCTATTTCTGGATATAACTCTTTAGTTATAGCTCCAATCATCGAAGGATTATTATACATTAAATCAATACTATCTCTAATATAAGCATAACCTTTAATATGAGATGGTATGCCAAGAGAATGTAATAATGTTGTAATTGCTTGTTTCAAATCATTATCGTTTACAATTAGTTTATCTTTTCTTGACTCTATTATAGTTTCCATATGTTTAGCTAAAGCATCAAAACTATAAGGTTTAAGTAAATAATAATTAACTCCTACTTGCATACATTTATTGATAACTTCAATTGAATTAATTCCTGTTGTAACAATACTTTTTAAATGAATATTTCTCTTATTTAATTCTTCTAAAACACTTAAACCATCCATTTTAGGAATAATTAAATCCATTACAAGTACATCATAATTATTATAATTATTACTAATCTTTTCTAGAGCTTCTTCTCCATCATAAGCCCAATCTACAACATCAATTACTGCGTGACTACTAAAATACTCCTTTACAGACTCCACGAACTTCTTATTATCGTCTACCATAAAAACGCGTATTCTTTTATTCATCTTATCTCCTTTTTATTTACACCACGCAATTCTATTATAATATTATTTTCTACAAATAAAAAGAAAATATCTTGACAATAACTGTCAAGATATGTAAACATTTGTCGAATTATGTCAGATTAAAGAAATCCATTAAATCCTTCTTATTTAAAGGTCTTATTAAAATTGATTTAAATCCCAAATCTAACATTTCTTTCTTAGATTTTAAATCTTTATTATTAGTTATAATAAATACTTTACCATCAAAACTCTTTACTTCTTTAACTTTACTTAAAAATGATTTAGCATCAATTTTATCCATATTTTCATCAATAACTATAATATCAAAATGTTTATCAGCTCTTACATCATCTAAACATTTTTTAGTCATATCATAATACTCAAACTCATATTCCTTTTTCTTACAAATACTCTTAATTACTTTAATATCATTTAAATCAGAACTAATTAAAGCAACCTTTTTAAGTTTTAAAAGTTTATCACTATATTCATCTATCTTCTTTTCATAATTAGATTTATCATCAGCAATCTTTTGATCAACATATATAGTTACAATTGTACCATTACCTTTATTAGTATCTATTGAAAAAGCTCCACCAATAATATTAATTATCTTTCTAACCATCTTTAAATTTAAATCTTTATCATCAATTTTATTAATTTCTTCTTTAGTTAAATCATCATGATTAGATAATATTTCATTTTGTTTATAAATATTAATCCCCTTACCAGAATCTTCAACACTAATAATTAATCTACATACATCATTTTTAATAATACAATTAGCTCTTAATTCAATATAACCACTATTAGTAAATCTTATTGAGTTACTTAATAAAGTATTAATAACTTGTTTAAGCTTAATCGAATCCCCATATAATTCTTCAGGAATTTTATCATTAATAACTAATCTATAATCAACCTTATCACTAACACTTGCTTTAGTCATTGAATAAATACTATTAAGTAATAATCTAATATTATATTTAGTATTAATCGTATTTAAATACATAGAATCCATTTGTGAAACGTCAATAGAATTTCTAATCTTAACTCTTGCATTATCAACAATAACTTTCAAATCATCTAAATCTTCCTGCATCTCTTTAGAAGGATTAAGTTTACACATATCATCATAAATCTTTTCTACTCTATTTAATTTCTCTTTGATATCATCGGTAACAACACTTAAAAATTCATTCTTTTCATTGGCACTTTGTTCAGATAAACTTCTGGCTTTAGTTAATTCTTCAATCATTTTTACATCTGGATTTTCAATCGTAAAATACATGACAAACATAACTAAACATTCTACAGAAGTTGTAATAGTAATTTCTGGATTATATTTTTGAATAATAGCTACAATTACATTACCTAACATAAACAATATAAAAGGTATTGTTTTCTTTAAATTAACATATTTATATCTTGTAAAAATAGGAATCAATCCTAAAGTAATAAAAACTGTTCCTATCGCAAATACAAAATTAACTGATTGCCCAGTCGCATATCCAGTATACGTTGTTATTGGTAAATATAAAATAAATAAAACTCCAATTACTAAAATACTTAATAAAGAATATTTAATTACATTAAATATTTTAGGTTTATCATTAAAACATATCATATTAATATATAAAGATATAAAACAAGAAAATACTGTTAAATATGTCATAAATACTTTAGTAAACATCATTGATATAACACTAGAATCTGGTAATGTATGACCTAAAATCCCGCATATTAACTCAAATATCAATGCAAACAAATTAAATACAATCAAAATTGAATAATATTTAGTTTCTTGTGTCTGTAAATGATTCTTTCTAAAATATACAACGTTTAAAACAATGGAATATATAAGTGATAAACAAATTATAATTAAATAAGTCATATCATAATCCTCCTAGTATAATAAAATCTTATCACAAAAAAAAAGATAAGTCCATTACCTCGGACCCATCTTAAATACTTTACTATCTTTTTGCATTTGATATTTATATTCAGTAGCTAATCTTGTAACATTAGCTTCTTTATCATAACCCCAAGTTTTTAAAGTTTCTAAATCTCTCTTACCACTTGGTGCTACTGGGAATTTATTAGTTACGTTAATATACAATTTATCTAATACTTCTTTATCAAATTGTTGTTCTAATCTTAAAACAATACTTCTAACAAACTTTTCTTTACTTATATTTATCCTTGGATTAGGCACTACCCAAATTGCGTAAACTTCACCTAAGCAATCATCATTAACAGGAACAACACTACAAGACATTACTAATTTAGTATCTTTAAGTACTATATCTTCAACATTAAAGAAAGGAACAGTTTTACCATCATCTAATTTAATAATAGCTTTAGGTCTACCTTTCATTTTAATTCTGCCATATTTATCAGATTTGTATGAAAATTTACCCATATTAACCCATCTATTACCATAAGCATCAGTAATAAATGCATCTTTATTTAATTCTTCATCATAATAATAACCAACCATCATTGCTGGAGATCTAGAAACTAAAGTACCAGCTTCTCCAATCTTACAATAATGACCTTCATCATCTAATACTTCTGTAATCGCAAAAGGTAAAGTAGTTAAACCTAAACCTTCTTTTCTATGTTTTAAATTTTGTGGTAATTTTTCCATATGAGCTTTAAATAAAGTTGTAAAAATACCACTAGCTTCATTAGTTCCTCCACCAATTGAAAATGATATTGGAGCTATTGGAAAAGGTAATTCTTTAGACCCAAATTTATGTTTTCTAGCTGTATAATTAAAGTATTTTTCTTCACCTTGACTCATACCCTCACCAGTAACAACAGCTGCAATTAAATGTCCAAAATCAGCATCTTTAAACTCAGGATCACCATTATTTAAAGCATCACATAAACTACTCCAGAAAGCTACACTACCTGGTGAATAATTAGGTTCATTAATAAGTATTGCATACTTAAAGAAATCTTCTCTATAAAAAGGTTCTAATCTTAAAGAACAAATTTGATATAAAGAATCACAAATAGAACATAATTCCATATGAGTATAAGTAGGAATATGATGCATAACCTTTCTCTTATTTAAACTAGCCATACCAGAAATATCGGCATCCTTAAATCTAGACATAGTATAATAAGTTCTATTATCATTTAAAACAGCCTTAGGCCATCCTGGATGAGTAGTACCACTAGTATAAGTAATCGCACAATGATCATCTAAACTCATATTTTCAACTACTCTATCATTATAATTTAAACCTAAAGACATAAATTCTTCTTTATTAATAATATTCTTACTCCAAGTACTTTTAATATCACCTACATAATTGCGCATATCATAAACTTTAGAATCATACTTAGCATAAGGATCAATTACTTCACCATTTGCATCTTTCTTTAAAGAATCAGCTAAAGAAAATACTACAACATTTTCAACATTAGATCCTTCAATCTTATCTTTAAGCATATCTCTAACATCATCAGAAATAAATACATTTTTACTCTTAGAATTATTTAAAATAAATTTAGTATATTCTGGATCAAACCAATCACCAAAACTATTCATTTTACATCCGATTAAATTAATTGCTAGCTCAATATATAAGAATTCTGGAATATTTCCAACACAAACCGGAATTTCATCACCCTTTTTATATCCCATTGCTTTTAAAGATTTAGCAAATTCATAAGCTTTTTCATATAACTCACGATAACTAATATAAGTACCACGATAAAATA
>SFSZ01000001.1 GCA_004563275.1 bacterium | reverse complement strand
TTGATAATTGCTCACAAAAAATAGCACCTCCTTTCTTGAGGTACTATTTTACATATTTGTTGCTTTTTTATAAAGTGTCCAAATTAGGGTTCACTTCAATTAGATGCTTTTTTTTATAAAATAGAATATAATTAATTTAGGTGATAATATGTACTCTAACTATGGAAAAGTATATAAAAAACAAGATTTATATGACTATAATACTTATAAAATTCATTCAATATGTGATTATCTTATAATAGTTGATAATGTTGTTAAACTAACTAATTTAATTAAATATTTAAAAGATAATAATAAAAAATATTTTATACTTGGTAATGGTTCTAATATAATTTTGCCTGATCACTATAAAGGAGTCGTAATTAAGCCTGAATTTAACGAAATAACTATTGATAAAAATAAAATAATCTCAGGTTCATCTAACTTATTAATAAACTTATCAAAAGAAGCAATTAATCATAATTTAACTGGATTAGAATGGGCTAGTGGTATTCCTGGATCCTTAGGAGCATCAATTATTGGTAATGCTGGTGCTTATAAAGATGAAATATCAAACTATATCACTGAACTAGAAGTTCTTGAAAATAATAAAGTTAAAATCATCAAAAAGAATGACTTATCATTTTCTTATCGCTGTTCAAATTTAAAAACTAGAGATTTAATTATCTTAAAAGCAACCTTAACTCTAAAACCAGGAACTAAAGAAGAATCTATAAACCTAGTTAAAGAACGTTTAGAAAAAAGATTAGCAACTCAGCCCCTAGAATATCCCTCAGCTGGCTCTGTTTTTAGAAACCCTGAAGGTTTATTTGCTGGTAAATTAATTGAAGATTTAGGTTTAAAAGGCTACCAAATAGGTGGTGCTCAAATATCAACTAAACATGCTAATTTCATCATTAATATTGGTAATGCCACCAGCAAAGATATTAAATCATTAATCAAACATATCACTAAAGAAGTAAAAAAACACTATAATATTGATTTAATCCTTGAACAACAAATAATCAATTAAGCACATAAGTGCTTTTTTTATTGAAGTAAACCACAAGTATGTTTAAAATAATATTAAGAATTGTTAAACTCATCTTAGAAAAGAAAAATAAAAAATGAATCAGGAAAAAAAGGATATTTACTAAATCCTTATGCATATGATATGAAAAACAACATTCTTTATGGCAGAAAAGATAAAGTTATCACTAATGAAACTATTGAATTAAAAGCTCAAGAATTCATCACTCTATATCAAGAAGAATTTAATGGTATTTATTAATATCTTCAAAATGAACAACTAGGAGATGAAGAAAATTAAATCACTTATCTTACTATTTATTTTAATCATATTATCTATTATTCTAACTTATATAACTATGAACTAAATAACCAAATATACTACCTAGAATGTAAAACTTATTTATTTATTAAAATATCAGACTTAAAGGACTTATCGTCCTTTTAATATGCTTTAAACTTGACAAAAATATGAAAATGATTATAATAAGAAAGCTATTTAAAAGAGGGGGAAATATTTATGGAAGAATTACTACGTGACCAAGAAATTTTAAATACCATCGCATCTTTAAGTTCAGAAGAATTTGATGCCTTAAAAAGTACATTACCATATGATGAAAGATTTGCTTTAGATTTATATCTACATAATGATGTAATCGAAGAAGAACCATTACGTCGAGCAATCGAAGATTTATGTGAATTAATTAGTATTCTAAAAAATAATAATAAATCATATATATTAGAGTTAACCTTCAAAGAATTCTTTAAAGGTAAAAGTCATCGCGAGAAAGCTCTTGCAATTAAAGATATTAAAAGTATTATTAGCACCCTTCCATTAGAAGATGCTAGATTAATAAATTTATATTTACATGATGTTGAATTAGAAATCTTACTTCTAAAATTCGACATGAATATACCAACACTTTCTGATAAACTAAATAAAATAATCGAACAAATAACCTTTGAATTATATCGCTTGCAAATGGAAAGATCATTTAATAAAAGTTCTGATTATAATTCAGCAAGTATTCATGACGAATTCATGACTAAATATACACCAGCTGATATCTTAAGTGCAATGCGCACTTTACCAAAAGAAGAAGTAGAAATAATTTATAGTATGTATGATGGAGATATTTTCATGAGTGATACTAATAAATCATTAACATCTTTAACATATGACACAATTATTAAACCTAAATTAACTGGTACTTTATTAAAAAATAAAAAAGTTAAACCACAAGGTATGAAAATAGAAAAAAGGGATTAAATGGAAAATACAATTAAAAGACAAACCATAAAAAAAACTGATTCAAAAGTATATAACAAAGTTATAAATGTTACATATTTAGATGAATTAAAAGGAGAAGCAATTAAAAGAAGAATCTTAAGTGCTTTGTCAGCTGATTCATTATTTGCTATTGCTGCTTTAGAAAATGATTTAAATTGTAAAGATCAAGAAATAATCAATCTAACAACAGCTATGGAACAAATTGAATTTATTTTTAAAGCCATAACTGCTAACATTTATAATCGTTTTACAGCAGCTTTTGGATCACTATATAAAGATGAAATGGAACCAATTCAGAATTTAATTGCTCGAAGAATTTACGAAACATTATCATATTTTGGTGAAAAGCAAAAGAAATGCTTTATGATGTTCTATTGTGATAACTATTCAATTGAAGAAATAGCATACTTTTTAGAAGAGTCAAAAGAAGAAGTAAGAGATATATTAAGAAAAATTAAATTACATATCATGACCACAATTACATCAGAAAAAGAAAGAAATATGTTCTATAATTGTTGTGGCAGTATCCATAAAGTAGAGTCAATTTTTGATACATTAAAAGAATATAATAAAAGAGAAATCTTAGAAGGTATGCATTCATTAAGATCAGATGAAAAAGAAGTTATTTATGCTTTACATGGATATGATTTAGAAAACCCACAAACAGTACCATTAAATAGTTTATATTTATCAGAATATGAATTAATTATCTTGCCAAGATTACATGGCTTTATTGCTAAAGAAAAATCTATTAAAGATAACAGCTTACATCTAAAGTAAGCTTTTCTTATATCTTGAAGAATTAAAAAGATACTGATATAATTAAAAGAGCTTAGGAAGTGTTTATATGAAACTTAAAAATAGTTATTTTTATACTTTAAGAGAAAACGCTAAAGATGAAGATTCAACTAGTGGTAATTTACTAGTTAGATCAGGTATGATCAGAAAAGTATCTAGTGGAATTTATATGTATTTACCACTAGGTCTTAAAGTATTAGATAATATTAAAAAAATAATTAAAGAAGAAATGGATAAAACTGGCGCAACTGAACTTTTAATGCCATCATTAATCCCAGAAGATATCTACGATGTATGTGGAAGAAATCAAGCCTTAGGTAGTTCAATGTTCCATTTAAAAGATCGTTATAATAAACCATATGTATTAGGTCCAACTCATGAAGAATTATTTACAATAGCTGCTAAATCAATGGTTAGAAGTTATAAAGATTTGCCATTTACTATCTATCAAGATGCACCTAAGTATCGTGATGAAGCTAGACCTCGTTTTGGATTAATTAGAGTAAGAGAATTCTTTATGAAAGATGCTTATTCATTTGATAAAGATGAAGAAGGATTGAGTGTTTCTTACCAAAAAATGTATGATGCCTATAAAAATATTTTTGATCGCATCGGACTAAATTACGCCATCGTTAGAGCCGATACTGGAGTAATGGGTGGAAGCTTATCCGAAGAATTCCAAGCTATAACCGATATTGGTGAAGATGTTTTAGTTCTTTGTGATAAATGTGATTATGCTTCAAATATGGAAATTGCTACTCATAAAATAGAAAACAAAGAAGAAACTAAAAAAGATTTAGAACTAGTTGCAACTCCCAATGCTAAAACTATTGATGAAGTATGCAATTATCTAAATTTAGATGTTACTAAAAGTGTTAAAGCCCTTCTTATGAATATTAATGATGAATTAGTTGCTTTTTTCATTAGAGGTGATCGTGAACTTAACGAAACAAAAGTAACAAAACTATTAAATTGCCAAGAAGTATTATTCGCATCAGATGAATTAATTTCTAAATCAAATGCTGTTCCGGGATATACTGGTCCAATCAACTTAAATGGAGTTAAAATTATTATAGATGAAGAAGTTAAAACTATGACAAACTTTGTAGTAGGTGCTAACAAAGAAGGATACCACTATATAAATGCTAATTTAAGCGATTTTAACTATGATTTATGTGCCGACATCGTAAATGTTAAAGAACATGATATATGTCCTAATTGTGGCGGAAAACTATATTTTAAAAAAGGTATCGAAGTAGGTAATACCTTTAAACTAGGAACAAAATATTCAGAAAAATTTGGTTTAACATACCTAGATGAAAATAATAAATCAAACCCAGTTGTTATGGGATGCTATGGAATAGGTCCTGGAAGAATCTTAGCATCATTAGTCGAACAAAATAATGATGAAAAAGGAATAATCTTCCCCCTAAGTGTAGCGCCATTTAAAGTATGTATTGCCGCATTAAATACTAAAGATGAAACCTGTATGGAAATAGCAAATAAACTTTATGACGAATTAAATAATGCTGGCATCGATACATTATTAGATGATCGTGATGAAAGACCAGGAGTTAAATTTAATGATTTAGACTTACTAGGAATTCCAATTAGAATCACTTTAGGAAAGAAATTATCTGAAAACAAAGTAGAATTTAAATTAAGAAAAGAAAATGAAAGTATCGACTTAGACTTAAATGATGTAGTAAACCATATCAAGGAATACCTACATGAAAATTAGTTATAAAACTAGAACCAAATTAGCCATCTTAGCCGCATTCTTAACTATTTTAGTTGGAATCGGCTTTGCATGTTCATTATATAAATTAGTAATGAGATGATAACATGTTAGATAAATATCGTAATAAAGAAGGATTTATAGATTTAAATAATACCCCATATAAAGCCGATATCTCTGAAAGATTTAAACTTATAATAGATGGGATAGGATATTATTATAAATATACAACCCCTGAAAGACTTTACAATGAACTAATTGCCGAAGAACTAGCAAAAAAATTAAATATACCCTGTGCCCACTATGACATCGGTAAAGTAAATGAAAGATATATAGTACTAAGTGAAGATTTTATCAAAGAAGGATATACCTTTACTCCAATGAGTGCCATTATCAAAGAACGTAAAAATAATAACTTAGAAGTTATTTGGGACTATTTAATGAAAATATATGATGATTATGACCTAGTTGCTAAACTAATGGATCAAATCGTAGATATCTTCTTATTTGACGTAGTATCTGCCAACAGTGATAGACACTTCCATAACTATGGTATTTTATCAAATGGAAAAGAAACAAACATCACCCCAGTATTCGATAATGAAAGAATACTAGACGTAAGTAGATGCATTGAAGAACAAAGATATAACCTAGGAGTAGATTATGCCTCAGATATGTTTAAATCACCTAAAAACACCCTAAATAAGTTTTTAGCTTACTCAGATAAAAGCTATACCCAAAGATTAAAAAACATGCTATGGGCAATCACCCCAGAAAGTGTTGATGGCATCCTAACTAAAGTAGAACAAAAAATAAAAACAAAACTACCAGAAACTACTAAAAAAGCAGTAAAAGAAAAATTTCAAAAAAATCTTCAAATGATCGAAAAAAGTATTAAATATGCAGAAAGCAAACAATTATAATGACTGAATACAGTCATTTTTTTTATAAAACATATAATATATTAATCTTAACCAAATAAATTAAATTATAGTACAATTAAATAGAAAAATAGATTTAAGTCTATTCTTTTTTATATTGTACAGCAAACGGTACAATATAAAAATTAAAGGAAATTATCAAATTATCGTTAATATAAATAATATAAGACATCATTCGACAAATAAATTAACTAATTTATTTTATAGTATTTTTGGTGATGATATGAAAAAGATAATACCTTATATTTTAGCTATTTTATTTGGAGCAGGAATTGGTGTTTTAGTTTTTGATCGAAATCTTCCTACTAGTGTTAAACATAAAGAAATAAATGCGACTGGATTCCAAGTAGGAGTATTTACTACTATCGATGCTGCTAAAACATATCGTAATAAATATCCTAATGCTATTATTGTAGCTGATGATGATGTCTACAGAGTATTTTATAGTATCTTAACTGATAATACCGTTATTGAAAAAATGCGTAATTATTTAAATACTCAAAAAATATCTTACTTTGAAAAAGATATTACAGTAAGTGATAAAGGCTTAATTACTGCTTTAAATGATTATGAAAGTGTCATGAAAGAAGCAAGTACGAAAACCTTTAAAAGCATCAATGATTTAATCTTAGAAAGCTATGGTGAAAAGATATGAATTTAAAGAAGTTTCCTGATTCAGAAAAACCCCGTGAAAGATTAATTAAATATGGTGCTGAAAACTTAAGTAATACTGACTTAATATCTATCTTAATTGGGACTGGTACTAAAAACTGTAATGTTAAAGAACTAAGTTCTATAATTTTATCTAAAATTAATAGTATTGAAAGTTTAGATGAATTAACTATCACTGAATTAACATCTATTAAAGGCCTAGGTAAAGCAAAAGCCTTAACCATCATGGCCGCCATTGAATTAGGTAAAAGAGTTCTAAGTAAAAGTATTAATGAACGTCTAGTTATTAATAATGCTAAAACTATTAATGAATATTTTTCTAGTATTATTTCTTATTCTAAACAAGAAGAATTATTAGTTATTTTAATCGATAATAAGAAACGTTTAATAAGTTATAAGAAAATGTACAAAGGAACTAGTAATGCTTCTTATGCAAGCCCTAAAGAAATATTTAACTATGCAATTAGAGAAGGTGCAGATGCTTTAGTTATTATGCATAATCATCCCTCTGGAATAGTAACTCCAAGTAATGCTGATAAAATGCTTACTAATAGTATTATTGAAACTGGTAAAATTATTGGTATTCCTTTATTAGATCATATTATAACTAATGGTAAAGAATATTATAGTTTCTTTGATAATGAGGTTACAAATGAAGTATAATTACTTATCATTTATAGTTCTTTTTTTAATTATAATTTTAAAAGAACCTATCATGCAAAATATCAATAATATTATGTATATAAGAAATAATAATTTAGAAATAAAAACTTTAAAAAATCAAAATAAAGAATTAGAAAAAGAATATCAAGAACTATTAACTTTTAAAAATAATATTAAATTAGATAATAACTATACTATAACTAATACTTTAAAAACTAATTATAACTTTAATAAATTAAATATAAATGGAAAATATAACATAAATGATGAAGTGGTTAATGAATATGGTTTAATTGGTATAATAACTAAAACTAATCATAACTTTAGTGAAATGACTTATCTTTATAATACTAATCTAACTATTAAAATAGACAATATTACTGGTAAAATTATTAGTAAAGATCAAAATAATAATTTAATAATAGGGGAACTTACTAATCATAATAATATCAATATTAATGATTATGTTTATAGTTTATATAATACTTACATTGGTAAAGTTATTAAAATTAACTATGAAGTATTAGATACAACTATTTTAGTTGAAACTCCTAACCCCCGAAATATTAACTATGTTGCAGTTATAAGTAGGTAATTATGATTATAGATTTTATAACTTATAATTATACTAATATCTTATTATTTACAGTCTTACTTAATATTTTTAATTTAAATAATAAAAGATTATATTTTATCTTATTAATAGATATTTTAATTAATGGTATTCCTTTTATAACTATTATTTTAATATTATTATATTTCTTTAATTTAAAAGTATTTAATTACTTAAATAATAATTTTCTTAATAAATATTTATTATTAATAATTTATTATTTTATTTTTGGAATAATCATCTATAGTATCTTTAATAAATTTAATTTATATATTATTAAATTATTAATAATTAATCTTTTCTATAACTTATTATATTTTTATATAGGTCTAAAATATCTTGAAAATAAATATAGTTAAGTAGGTGAAACATGAAAGAAAAAAGATATATAAAATCATTTTTTATTAAAGTACTAATCTGTATAGTTTTATTTTTAATAACATCTATTTTTGTCAATTATAGTGATTCAAATTTATTATTATTTAAAAATCATGTTTATGATAAAAGTTTTAATTTTAGTAAAATAACTAATATTTATAATAAGTATTTTGGTAAAGTATTACCTGCTGATGAAAAGATTATTAATGCTAGCCATAATACTAATTATTCTAATTATAATACTTATAAAGATGGAGCAGTTATTAATGATATAACTACTGTTTATCCATTTAAAAGTGGTATAGTTGTTTTTATTGGTGATAAAGAAGAATATGGTCAAACTATAATTATTCAAGGTATGGATGGTATTGATTATTGGTACTCTAATGTTGAAAATATCAATGTTAAATTATATGACTATATTCAATCAGATAATATTATTGCTACTGCTAAAGATAATAAATTATATGTTTTATTTATGAAAGATGGTAAGTTCTTAAATTATGAAGAATATATTTAAAATTAATATAACTACTTATTTATTATTACTAAGTATTTTATTATGTGGTTATTTTAATTACTTACTAATTATAAGTTTAATTTTAATTATTCATGATTTAGGACATATCGTCTTTTTAAAATTATTTAAAATTAAAATAAATAACATCACAATACTTCCTTTTGGAAGTATTATTAATTCTGATTTAAAATTAAATACTGAAAGTTATAAAACATTTATTATAAGTATTGCAGGTATTTTATTTCAGCTTATTTTATCTTTTATTATGAATTATCTAAATACTTATGGTTTTGTTAATGATATAAGTATTAATATTTTTAATTATTATAATAAATTAATTATTATTTTTAATTTATTTCCAATCGTATCTTTAGATGGATCTAAAATACTTAAAAGTGGAGTAGAATGTATCTTTAAATATTTAACTACTATTAAAATCATAAATATAATAAGTATCATATCTTTAATATATTTAATCATTAATGATTTAAATAATTTTAGTATTATTATAATTATTATCTATTTACTTACAAAGATTATTGAAAACATTAAAAATACCAATTATATCTATCATAATTTCTTAATTGAAAGAACTCTTTATCATGTTAAACATAAAAAAATAAAATATCTTAATGATATTAATAGTTTATATAAGAATAGATATAATTTTATTAATAATATTCCTGAAGAAAAGTACTTAAAAACATATATATTTCCTAATATTAATTGACTTTTAGGAATTTCTTTGTTATTATCTTATTGTTTGTAATTAATTTATAAACCGCACTAAAAAGGTTAAAAGTTAGTTTTTACTACACCTTAAAGGCGTGTCCTAAATATTAGATGGGAGGAAAGATTAATGAAAGCTATATTTGTAACTGGTGGAAAACAATACTATGTTGCTGAAGGCGATGAAATCTTTGTTGAAAAATTAGAAGCTGCTGAAGGTTCTACAATTGATTTTACTGATGTATTATCTGTTGGAGATAAAACTGGAACTCCTTATGTTAAAGGTGCTAAAGTTACTTGTGAAGTTGCTAAACATGGTAAACAAAAGAAAATTGTAGTATTTAAATACAGACCAAAGAAAAAATATCGTCTTAAAAAAGGTCATAGACAACCTTATACTAAATTAGTAGTTAAGAAAATAGTTGGTTAAGATGATAAAAGTTAAATTAAATGACAACTTTGTTACTATAAGTGGTCATGCTAATTTTGATAATTATGGCAAAGACATAGTGTGTGCTGCTGTATCTAGTTTAGTAACAGCTAGTGTTAATGATATTCATATTGTTAATCCAAGCGCTATGGAATATTCAGATGATGGTAATAAAATAGTTATTGCTTTAGTCAAAGAAGATGAACTTTGTCAAAAACTATTAGATAATCTTAAAGAAATGTTAATTTCTCTTAGTCAAGATTATCCTAAAAATATAAAAGTTGAAAGTGAGGAATAATAATGTTATTTATTAAATTAAACATTCAACGTTTTGCTCATGTTAAAGCTCAAGGTTCTACTCAAAATGGTAGAGATTCTGAAGGTCGTAGATTAGGTGCTAAACTTGCTGATGGACAAACAGCTAAAGCAGGTTCAATTATATATCGTCAAAGAGGTACAAAAATCTATCCAGGCAAAAATGTTGGAATGGGTAAAGATCATACATTATATGCTCTAATTGATGGAACAGTAAAGTATGAAAGATTAGGAAGAGATAAGAAAAAAGTAAGCGTATACGAAAAGTAAAACTTACTTTTTTTTATTTGATTAATTGACTATTTTACCTAAAAATGATATTCTTTTATTATAGAGAAGGATAGGGTAAATATGGATAAAGCTGTCTTAAAACTAAAACTTACTTTATTATGCAGTATTTTATTAGTGATAATTCTAATTGGTGGCACATCTTATGCATATTTTAATACCTCTACAACTGATACTAAAACTCAAACTATAACCGCATCTAACTGTGCTTCTATAACTTTTGAAAGTAATAATAATTCTATCACATCATCATATGAAGTAGGCGATAAATCCTTCGATGATCTATGGAATAATAATGATTATTATATTTTTAAAATTACTAATAAATGTGCTCATGAAATAAAGGTAAATATTGGTCTTGAAAATCAATCATCAACAACTATTGATTTAAGTAGTGTTTATGCTTATGTTAACAGATTAACCGAATATAACCAATATAGAAAAGCAACTTTAGGTTCTGCTACTAGAATGACTACTGATTCTGGAACAGTTATGTATAACGTTTATACAGATTATTTGCCAGCAAATGGTAGTGAGTCATATCGTATGAATATTGATTATAAATCATCTAATAGTACTATTAATAAAACATTTAAAGGAAAAGTAGTCGCTATAGGAAGTATAGTAACATGGAGTAGTTATAATTATACGGCTCCAGATTCATGGTTTACATCATCATCAGGAACACTACTTTATGCCTTAAGAAATGATCCAGCTAATCAAATTAAAAGTCCTATTTCAACACCAGGATTAGAAAACTCTGCCATAAAAGGAAGTACTACAACTACTGATGGTACTATTCAAATGGATTCTTTAGAACCTTATGATAGTAATTGGGATATGGGATTAGGTGGCAAAACCATCTATTATAGTGCATCTAGAACTAAAAATGTCGACGGAACATATTCTTTAGTTGATCCCCAATCATTAGTTTTAAGTAATACGAATTTATCTGGAACCCTAAATGGAAAATATATCACTTTTGAAGCAAATGGTGGAGATGTTTTCTATGTTAATGATGTTAAAATTAAAGATAGTGGATCAACATCTTATTTTATATATTATTCATATCAATCAAGTGACTTAAGTGCCGATGAAGCCATAATGGCTATGGAACCTGATGAATATAGTGTTTCATATTATTATCGTGGCAACGTTAAAAATAATTATGTCCAATTTGCTAATATGTGCTGGAGAATCGTAAGAGTAATGGGTAACGGAGCAATAAAGTTAGTATTAGAAAATGGTGATAGCAGTAGTTGCAGTGCTAGTAATCCTCTAATTAAAAGTTCTGGGAGTATTCAACAAGTAACATACGGAACCAGTAAAAACTCAAGTTATCAAGGAAGCAACGCTGAAACTGTTATAAACACCTGGGTAACTAATAACTTATCAAGCTACACAAATTACTTAGAAGATATTATTTGGTGTAGTGATGTAAGTTCTAGAAATCCTAAATATTTATCATCACTATATGATAATGTAAATCATATTGCATATTCAGGAATTCAAAAATTTAATAGATATGTTAATGATGAAGTTCCAAGACCAACCTTTAATTGTCCAGAAGATGAATCAAGTCTTGTTAATACAACAACTAAAAATCATGCAAATTACAATGAAACCAATTCTGGATATGATAAAACAGTTGTTACGACCGGTTTAAAATCTAAAGTAGGAATGTTAACTGCCGATGAAATGTTATTTGCTGGTGCATCTATTGGATATTCAAAAAATAATGTTAAAGTGAATATTGGAAATCAAAAATTCTATCTATATTCATCAGCAGTTGCTAGCAATCCTTATTACACCATGACACCAGCAGCTTATTCAAGTAACACACCTTATGTTTATGGATTTTATAATGGAAACTTGTCATTAGCAGCTGCTAACTCTAGTAGTGCTGGTATTAGACCTGCCTTAGCTTTAAAATCGACTGCTAAAATATCTGGTGGTAATGGAACCGCTTCAAATCCATATGTAATATCTGGAGTATAATTAATTTTATACTCTTTTTTATTGGGAAAATCCTAGATTTTATGTTATAATCAGACATAGGTGATAGAAAGTGGAAGACGTACTTAAGAGAATACATGAATATAGCTTAGAAGAAATTATGGGTTCCCGCTTTGCCCGTTATTCAAAATATATAATTCAAGATCGCGCAATCCCTGACGTAAGAGATGGTTTAAAACCAGTTCAAAGACGTATCTTATGGGCTATGTATAAAGATAAAAACACTTATGATAAACAATTCAAAAAATGTGCTAATGCCGTTGGTAACGTATTAGGTAAATATCATCCTCATGGTGATTCTTCAGTTTATGAAGCTTTAATCCGTATGAGTCAAAACTGGAAACAAAACCATACCTTAGTTGAGGTAGATGGTAACAATGGTTCAATCGATGGAGATCCACCAGCAGCTTATCGTTATACTGAATGTCGTTTATCAAAAATTAGTGAAGAACTATTAAAAGACATCGATAAAGATACAGTTAATATGGCTCCAAACTATTCAGATACCTTATTTGAACCAACTGTTTTACCAGCTAAATTTCCTAATCTTTTAGTAAATGGAACTAACGGTATTTCCGCCGGTTACGCAACTAACATCCCTCCACATAACTTAATCGAAGTATGTGATGCCGTTATCAAAAGAATAGATAGTCCTAATTGTCATGAAGATTCAATCTATGAAATTATTAAAGGCCCAGATTTTCCAACGGGTGGTATCATTGAAGGTTTAGATGGAATTAAACAAGCCTTTAAAACCGGTAAAGGAAGATTAATTGTTTCCTCAAAATGTGAATTTCAAAAAAATAAAGGCAAAGAACAAATTGTCATTACGGAAATTCCTTTCGACGTAAATAAACAATTACTAGTTAAAAAAATTGATGACGTTAAATATGAAAAGAAAATAGATGGTATTGCAGAAGTAAGAGATGAATCAGATAAAGAATCAGCTATCAGAATAGTTATAGATTTAAAACCAGGAGTAGACAAAGATTTAATCTTAAAATATCTCCTAAAAAATACTGATCTTCAAACTACATATAACTATAATATGGTATGTATTGATCAAAGAAGACCACGTTTACTTGGAATTATCCCCATAATTGACGCTTACATTGATCATCAAAAAGACGTCATAACAAAAAGAACTAAATTTGATTTAGACTTTGCTCAAAAAGAAATGCATATAACCGAAGGCCTAGTTAAAGCCATCTCAATTTTAGATGAAGTAATTGCCGTTATTAGAGGTAGTAAAAATAAACAAGACGCTATTCAAAACCTAGTCAAAAAATGGGACTTTACTGAAGATCAAGCAACAGCAATTGTTATGTTACAACTTTATAGATTAACTAACACTGATGTAACAGTTCTAATGGAAAAATTAGAAAATCTAAAGAAAATCATTGAAAACTTACAAGCTATTTTAAATGATGAATCAAAACTAAAAGCGGTTATTAAAGAAGAATTACGTCGTATCAAAAAAGAATATGGAGTTCCTAGAAAAACTGAAATTAAAGCAGAAGTTAGTGACTTAAAAATAGATGAAAAAGAACTTATTAATAAAGAAGATGTTATTCTTATTTTAACTAATGATGGTTACCTAAAGAGAGTATCATTAAAGTCACATAATTCAAACGATGGAGAAACTGCTCTTAAACCAGGAGACTACGTTGTTGGTTACATGCAAACCAATACTTTAAACAAACTATGTATCTTTACAAGTTTAGGTAATTACTTATATATTCCAATTCATGAAATACCAGCATGCAAATGGAAAGATTTAGGTAAACATATCAGTAACATAGTTACGATGAATCCTGATGATAAAGTCGTAAACGTTTACGTTATTAATGAAAGTATCTCTAATCCAACCATTACATTCTTTACTAAAAATGGTATGGTTAAACAAACTCCATTAAATGATATGATTGTAAGCCGTTATAACAAATCATATACTGCTATTAAATTAAAAGGTGATGATGAAGTAGTAAACGTTACAATCACTAAACCAAACGTCTTAATTATTACTAAAACCGGATATTATTTAAATTATAAATCATCAGAAATTCCTGTAAGTGGACCTAAAACTTCAGGTGTCAAAGGAATTAACTTAAAAGATGATGAAGTAATTAGTGGTGTAACATATTATGATGAAGATGAATATATCGATGTTTTCACTAATCAAGGAACCGCTAAGAGAATCAAATTGAAAGATTTAAATACCTTATCAAGAGCTAAAAGAGGTACAACTCTAATTAAGAAAGTAAAAACTACTAACTATGAATTATTAAGTGCCTTTATCACAAACTCTAAAGATACAATCGGTATTAAATGTAATAATGACATCATTACTTTAAAAAATAGTGAAATTCCAATAAATGATTTAGCTTCAACTGGAAGTGTTATAACTAAACAAAAATTAACTAAAGCATTTATCTCTAAAGAATTAAAATTAATTGAAGACAAAGAAATTGAGCTTCCTAAATTAAAAGAAGAATCAACTAAAGAATTAACTATTGATGACTTTATTGATGATTTTAAACTATAGTCTAAAAAACCGCTTATTTAAATATAATTAAATAGGTGGTTTTTATATGAGTAAAAAAGAAGAATTCAAATCATTTGTCAGTAAACATCCTGAATTAATTAACTTTGTAAGAGATAAGAAGAATACCTGGCAAGACTTTTATGAAATCTATGATATGTATGGTGAGGAAGAAAGTGCTTGGTCAAAATTTAAAGAGCCTGATACTTCAGATGATAAAAGAACATTACCCCTTCAAGAATTAACAAGTCTAGTTAAAAACATTAATATGGATAACGTCCAAAAATATATAAATAATGCCCAAAAAGCCATAAATGTCATCCAAGAATTAACTAGTACTTCCAAAACACCTAACATCCCAACAAGTGTTCCTAAAACCCCAAGACCAATTACTAAATTCTTTGGAGACTAAATGAGACCAGAGATTCAAATTAAAATAAATAACGACCCTAAACAAAAAGAATTTCTTCACCAAAACTCCTACTGGTATAAAGAATTAAATCGTAACGTTTTAAACTATAAAGAATTCTATAGTAGTTTTAAAAAAAACAAAAGAAATGAAAAAGTTGCCAAAGCTAATTCCTTTTTAGAAACCATTGATACAGTTAATACAATTTTAAAAATTTTAAAATAAATTTAATTGACAAATAAATTTCTATTTACTATAATTTAATTATAGAAAGTAGGGATAATAAATGAAATTAAATAAGAAAGGTTTTACATTAGTTGAATTACTTGCAGTTATCGTTGTTTTAGCTGTTATTATGGTTATTGCTATTCCAACAGTTATTGATAGTATGAACTCAGCAAAGAAAAGTTCATTCGCTATGTATGGACAAAAAATGCTTAATGCAGCTATGAGTAAAGTTCAAGGAGATGCTTTAGATGGAAAATCTGCTCAACCTGTATATAAATTCAAAGAATTAGTAGCATCATCAGGACAATACAAAGGATATGTATCTTATGATAGCAGTACAAATACATATACAGTATACTTCTATAATACAGATTATATGGCTAAAGGAGCTAGTTATGATGATTTAGAATCTTGGAAAAAAGCTAATTGTTCTGGTGCAACATTACCTCCGGTATGTACCAGTAACAAATTTTTAAATTCCACAGACAAAGATTGGGATACAGGAAAAACTGCTATTGACGCCAAATTATCTTAATAAAAATTAAAGTTTTAAACTTTAATTTTTTTATGCTATAATTTACTAGGTGATAAAAATGATAATCGGAAGTCATGTTAAATTTAATAATGAACAATTACTAGCAAGCGTCAAAGAAGCTATTACTTATGGTGCTAATACATTTATGTTTTATACAGGAGCTCCTCAAAATACTAAAAGAAGTGCTATTAATGATATGTATACTTTAGAAGCATATAACTTAATGAAAGAAAATAATATTGCTTTAGAAAATGTTATTTGTCACGCTCCATACATTGTTAATCTAGCTAATCGTATAGATGAATCAAAATATCGTTTTAGTAAAGAATTCTTAAGAAATGAATTAGATCGTTGTGAACTATTAAATGTTAAATATTTAGTCTTACATCCGGGTTCAGCAGTAGGACAAGAACCCTTAACAGCTATAACTAATATTATTGATGCTTTAAATGATATTTTAAAGCCTAATGACACTACAATGATTCTACTTGAAACAATGGCAGGCAAAGGTACTGAAATAGGCTCTAAAATGGAAGAAATAGACTATATTCTTAAAGGTATTAATCTTAAAGATAAAGTAGGAGTATGTCTAGATACCTGTCATCTAAATGATTCAGGAATTGATCTAACTAAATTTGATGAATACCTAGATATATTTGATAAACATATCGGTATTAATAAAATAAAATGTATTCATATAAATGATTCTAAAAATGATATCACATCACATAAAGATCGTCATGAAAATATCGGCTTTGGTACAATAGGTTTTGATACCCTAATAAATATTATAAATAATCCTAAATTAAAAGATGTTCCTAAAATTTTAGAAACACCTTATGTTAATGACAAAGCCCCATATAAAGAAGAAATTAAAATGATTAAGTCAGGTATATTTAATCCTAACTTAATAAACGATATTATAAATAACTAATATACTTTCTAATTAAACCTTCAATCTTTAAATAGTTTTCTTCGGAAAACTCTTTTTTATATTTACTAAAATCAAAACTATCTTTATTTCTTAAAACCTCTTTATAATTATTTTTAATAAAATTATAAGTAAAATCAAGTTCATGATTATTTAATCTAATCCCATTCTTTTCTCCAAATAAAATAATATCATCTTTTCTTAAATTACTTATATATAAGTCAATAATATTCACATAATCACCTATATTTATTATATGTATATTTATTAAAATATGACCAAAATAATAATATGAAAAAGAATGTACTTTATATAATATTATTAATATATTCAATTATTTTTATCAGAGTCTTCTATATTATGCAAAATAAACAGATAGTTAAAGATACCTACATTGAAGGATTAACTGCTCCAAGAGGACGTATTTTAGATATTAACGGTAATATCTTAGTAGATAATATTGGTGTAAAATCCTTAATCTTTCGAAAATTAAATCTAAGTACTAATGACTGCCTTAATATATCTAAAAAACTTTCTGAAGTTCTTGAAATTAGCCCAAATAACACTGATTATAACTTAAGATATTATTACTATCTAAATCATAAAACAGAAATAAATTCTAAAACCCCTCAAGAACTTTTAACCAAATATAATGAACGTAAAATAACTAGTAAAGACTTGCTTAACGAAAGATTAAATCTAATTACTAAAGAAGAATTATCCCAAATAAACCCTAAGGAAGCTTATGTCTTTTACTTATTAAACAAAGGATACTCTTATGAAGATAAAATAATTAAAACCAATCTAACTGATGAAGAATACATTAAAATAAATAAATTAAATCTAGAAGGGATCAGAACTGATATTACTTGGGAAAGATATTATCCTTATAAAGACACTTTAAGAAGTATCTTTGGTAGTGTCTCAAGTTATAGTCAGGGTCTTCCAAGTGAACTAAAAGAATATTATCTAAAAAAAGGATATGCTCTAAATGACCGAGTAGGTATTAATAATCTAGAATACATCTATGATGATTATTTAAAAGGAACTAAAGCTAAATATCTCCTTAAAAATAATCATTTAACTTTAATAAAAGAACCAGAGAAGGGTAAAGATATCGTATTAAGTATTGATATTAATCTTCAAAATAA
Source organism: bacterium (assembly GCA_004563275.1). The sequence continues at coordinate 48,422 of SFSZ01000001.1, read as the reverse complement.
TATTGAAAATATCATGCAAGAAGAAATGCTTAAAGCTAAAAAAGAATTTAATACTAAATATTATGATTCATCTTATCTAATCGTAAGTAACCCTAATACTGGTGAAATAATTTCTCTAATCGGTCAAAAAATTGATAAAAACAATAACTTCTCTGATGTATCTTATAATAACGTCTTATCATCATTTACCATTGGTAGTGCTGTTAAAGGAGCCACTATCTCAGTTGGTTATAATTATAATATTATTAATGAAAATACTAAAGTTAAAGATAGTTGTGTAACTCTAAAAAATCAAAAACCTAAATGTTCCTGGAAAACCCTAGGTTATTTAAATGATATAGAAGCTCTTCGTATGAGTAGTAATTATTTTCAGTACCTAATTGCTATCGGATTAACTGGTAATAAATATAAATCTAATATTAAAATAAATGCTACTAAAGATGATTTTAATAAGTACCGTGAAGTCTTATCTTCATATGGTCTAGGCACTAAAACCGGTATTGATCTATCCAATGAATCAACCGGCATTAAAGGCAGTACTATCTCAGATGACTTATTACTTAATATGTCTATTGGCCAATATGACACCTATACACCAATAAGTTTATCCCAATATATAAATACTATTGCTACTAACAAAAGAACCGAAATATCCCTTTTAAAATATGTTTTAAATAATGATGGAAGTATTTATTATGAAAAAAATAATAAAGTTTTAAATAAACCCATTATTGAAGAAAAATATTTACAAAGAATTAGAGAAGGCTTAAAAGCTGTAAATAAAAACGGTACCGGTTATTCATATACAACCCATAAATTTATAAGTGCTGGTAAAACTGGAACCGCTGAAAGTTATCTAGATACCAATAACGATGGTTATATTGACTTAAGAACAATAAATACATCGTATGTCATGTATGCTCCCTATGATAACCCTAAATTTTCTATTATTATGGTAAGCCCCAATATTAAATATCAAAACAAAATAAGTAACTATAAATATCCTATCAATGCTAAAGTAATGAGAAGAGTAAGTGATTTAGTTTATAATAATTACTTTAAATAAACGTATTTTTGCTTAAAATACGTTTTTAGTTGATATAATTTATTTTTTTATGTTATAATACTAATGTTCAAAAAAGGAGGAATTGAAATGGCTAAGAAAAATGAAAATCGTGAAAGAATTGAATTAAAATGTACTGTATGTGGTCATTATGCTAGACCATCTGAAAAAAATAAAGCTAACACTCCAGACAAGTTAGAAATCAAAAAATTCTGTGATAATTGTCGTAAAGTCCAAGTATTTAAAGAAAGTAAATAGTTAAGGAGAATATAAATGAACGTAAATATTAATGATATTAAAAATGGTATGACTTTAATTTTAGATGGTAAATTAGTTATGGTAATTGAATTCCAACATGTTAAACCAGGAAAAGGTCCTGCTTTTGTTAGAATTAAATATCGTGATTTAAGAACTGGATCTACTATTGAAGATACATTTAATACAAACTTAAAATTAGAAAAAGCTCATGTAGATAAACTACACATGCAATATTTATACAAACAAGGAAATGACTATGTCTTTATGAATACTAACGACTATTCACAAATGGAAGTTTCTGAATCTATTATTGGTGATAATGCTAAATTCTTAAAAGAAGGTTTAGAAATTGAAATTCCTATGTATGAAGGAGACATTTTAGGTATTAATTTACCAGAAAAAGTTGAATATCAAGTTATTGAAACAACAGACGCTGTTAAAGGTAATACAACCAATAATGCTCAAAAAGATGCTACAATTGAAACTGGATACGTTATTAAGGTTCCAATGTTTATTTCTCAAGGAGAAACAATTGTAGTAACTACTAAAGATGGCAAATATGCTTCAAGAGCTTAATTAAATCTATCGTAAGATAGATTTTTTTTCTTGTAAAAAAAACTTAAGTAAGTTATAATTTTATATAGAGTAGGTGGCTATATGAAACATCCAAATAATAATAAAATTTTTATGTATTTTGTAGTGACTATGTTAGTGTTAACAGGATTCTGTTTAATCTTAACAAAATATAGTAAATATCTAAATAGAAAAGAAGCTAATGTTAAAGCAGATAATTCTTATTATAAATTAGCTATTAACAATAATAATTCTAATATTATAAAAGTATCTAAAAAAACTCAAAATCTAACTAACATAACTCTAACATCTTTAAACGAAGAAACAAAAAATTATGAATTATCTTACACTTTGTGTTCAACTGAAACATGCACTAAAGAAGTAAAAGATAATAATGTTAAAGTAGAATATTCTTCTAAAACAGCCGATAAACCTAAGGGAACAATCAATCAAAATGAAGAAAAATATATAAGAGTATTTATTAATAATCAAAGTAATAAAGATTATTATTTAAAGATAAATCTTAAATCAAAAAAGAATAATGATACTTTAATTGCTAATAAATATGATGAAGGAGATAATTTATTAGCAGCTTATATCGATGGAGTATTATCTTCATCATATCCTACATCAAGTTCATATAATGCAGAAGTAATATGCAGAACAGTTGGTGTTAATGATGATAATAGTACTGCTTGGGGAAATGCTACTTGGAATGGAAGTAAATGGATAGCAAACATTTATGATATAACATCAGGAGATACTAAATGTACTACGTATTTTACTACTAAATATTCTTATGCTAATGCTCCAAGTGGAACACTATTATATAAAATTAGAACATCTTACACAGCAGATGGTGCATCAACAAAAACCACACCTGGAAAAGCTAATGCTACAGCAAATGAAGGAGTAAGAACATCTCCAGATGATTATGGAACAAGTTATTATTATCGTGGAAATATTAATAATAATTATGTTGAGTTTGCCAATATGTGCTGGAGAATTTTAAGAGTAACTGGTAATGGTGACATTAAAATCGTACTTCATAACGGCAATGCTGCAAATACTAGCAATCCTTGTAACGTAACAAACGATTTGGGGGCTTTTGCTTATAAGAAAAGTGGAACAACAACTACATACAATAAAGTAGCTTTTAATAGTCTTAATACATCAAGAGGTTATTCAGGTTTTATGTATGGACTTTCAGCAAATACAGCTGTTTTAACACTTAGTACGAAAGATAGTGTTGCTTTAACAAACTTAAAAACTTTTTATGATAATTATCTAAGACAATATAATGAAAAAATAGCTGACACTCTATACTGTAGTGATATAACAAATAACGGCCAAGCAGCAATAACTCGAATAACTAATGCACCTACATTAACTTGCCCAGTACCTCAAACTAATTCAACAACAGGAAAATATACAGCAACAGATACAGTAACTGGTAATGGCAAATTAAGAGGAAAAAATGGACTTGGTTCCAAATCATATAAAATAGGCTTATTAAATGCAGATGAGTTAGCATTTGCCGGATATATAAGCAGTCAAACTGCTGGAAATTCAAGTGTCTTTTTAACGGAAAACACCGGATCAAATGCCTACTGGACTATGACACCGGCTGCTGATGCATCACCATATAAGGAATTTATTGTTACAAGTAATCCTAATATTTATTATGAATCAGTAACCACATCCCATTATTTAAGACCAGTAATTGCTTTATTATCTTCAACTAGAGTTACAGGAAATGGAACAAAAACTGATCCATTCGTAGTAAGCTAAAGAATTCATTAATTTGAATTCTTTTTTAGTTAATTTACCTAAAAATAAATTCACAAAAGCATTATCTTATGTTATAATTTATTTATAGTAGGAAAGTAGGTAACAATGAAGAATAAACGTGGCCAAGCATTAGTTGAATTTGTTATTATCTTACCAGTCATTATTTTTATAATAATGGGTTTAGTAGATACAATTGTTGTTTTTACTCATAAAAATAATGCTGAAAGTAAAATGGCCGATGTTATCGAACTTTACAAAAATAATGAATCTGATGAAAATATCACCAAGTTCATTCAAAAAGATTTAAAAAGCGCATCATTCAAAAGTAATAAAGATGCTAAATATTCATATTTAGAAATAACCGATAATTATGAATTTATTACCCCAGGATTAAGTACTATATTAGGCAATCCCTATAAAATAATAACTGAAAGAGTGATATTAAATGAAAAATAAACGTGGTCAAGCTGGTGCAATATTTATTATAATTATTCCTATTATATTCATCGCTTTAGCATTTATTTATGATAATGTTATGATTATTATTGCTAATAACAAATACAATTTAGCATCTAAAGAAATTGCTAAAGAAGTCTTAACTAATAGTTATAATGATAAAGCTGCCGAAGTAAAAAAACTTTATGAAAAAAACAACTATGAAGTAGAAATGCTAAATGTATCTTATGATGGAACTACCTTAAAAATTTATAATAGTCATTCATATCCAAGTTTCTTTGGGACTATCTTAGGAGTTAAAAGTTATCGTACCGAAATAAATTTAGAAGCTCATAAAGAAGATGACAAAATAATCATTGAAGAAAAAGAAATAGAGGCATAATATGGCAAAGGGGAAAAGCATATGTGTGTACGGTGCTAAAGGTGGAATTGGTAAAACAACCTTTATTCTAAATTTAGCTGGAACATTATCTAACTTAAATAAACGTGTCTTAATTATTGATTTAGACTTATCAAATGGAGCAATTGCTTGCTCGTTAAATGCAAACCTTACTAAAACAATCTACAACTTCTGTGATGATTATAATAATAACAGATTTGACGATATTGAAAACTACTTTATAAAATATAATGAAAACATTTCATTTATTGCTGCACCAAAAGATCCAAGACAAGCTAATAAAATTGACACTAAATATATTGATATTCTAATCGATAAATGTAATTATTTATTTGATGTTATCCTAGTTGATACTACTCATTCATTAGATCAAATCAATGTTTTTGCTTTTGATAAATGTGATTATGTTTATTTTATGACATCAAACGATCCAATCTCACTAAAAAATTTAAAAAACATCTTAAATATTTTTGATGATAATGATATTAAAAAATATAAATTAATATTAAATAATAGTGTTAATCCTGATAAAGATTATTTCTCATTATATGATATTAAGAATATTCTAGACATCGATATTGATTACATCATTAGTAAAGATTTTCATATCAAAAATATGGATAGTCTAACCTTAGATGGTGACATTATTACTATTAAAAATAGTAACTTTAAAGATTATAAAGTCTTTAAAACTATTGCTAGTGATATAGTAGGAGGTAACTATGAGTAAATCATTAACTGAAATATTTAATTTTCAAAATAAAAATATTAAAGAAGCTCCTCTTACTGATTATGATATCTTTCCTGATAAAAAATTATTAGATGAATTAAGAAAGAAAATTATCGAGCATCTAATTGATAAAGAAGTTCCTGAAGGTAAAGATATGGAAGACTTTATCAATGAAAATATTGATGAATGTCTAGAAGGATATGACTTAAGTAATATTGAAAGAAGCCATATCTTCAATTTAATCGATGATGAAATAAATGGACTAGGCCCAATTAGTGAACTTTTAACTGATAATAACATAACTGAAATTATGGTTAATGGACCTAAAGATGTTTATGTAGAAATAGATGGTAAATTAGTTAAAGATAACAATGTTTCATTTATTAATGATGATCATATTATTAGAACTATTCAAAGATTAATTGGCCCACTTGGAAGAACCATTGATTCTTCAAATCCAATGGTTGACTCAAGACTTGCTGATGGGTCTCGCATTAATGCAGTTATCCCACCACTAAGTGTTAATGGACCAGTCATAACGATTCGTAAATTTAAACGCAACATGACAAGTATTGATGATTTACTTAGAGTAGGAACCTTAACCGCTGAGATGGCAACATTCTTAGAAGCAGCAGTTCAAGGCAAACTAAACATTATTGTTTGTGGTGGAACCGGTTCTGGTAAAACAACACTTTTAAATATCTTAAGTAGTTTTATTGGTAATAATGAACGTATCATTACTATTGAAGATGCTGCTGAATTAAAATTAGAACAAGAACATGTTATCAGTTTGGAGACAAGAACTGAAAATTATAATAACAACTCAGCTATAACCATTAGAGACTTAGTAATAAATGCTCTTCGTATGAGACCAGATCGCATCATTGTTGGTGAATGTCGTGGTAAAGAAGCATTTGATATGTTACAAGCTATGAATACAGGACATGATGGTTCACTTACAACCTTACATGCCAATGGAGTAGTAGATGCCTTAAACAGATTAGAAACTATGGTTTTAATGAGTGGAATGGATATTCCTATTAATGCCATTAGAGAATACATTGAAAATGCCATTGACTTAGTAATAAATATTGAAAGAATGCATGATGGTAAAAGAAAAATTACCAATATTAGTGAAGTAGTAGGTTTTGATAATGATATGATTAAATTAAATCCTATCTTCGAATTTGTCCAAAAAGGCTTAACCGATAAAGGTGAAGAAAATGGAGAATATATCAAAACTAAAAAAGAACCATATGTTTATAAAGTCCTAACTTCAAGAGGAATAACTAAAATAAATAATATGTTTAAAAAATAAAAATAAAAGAAAGGAATTTAGCTATGAGAAAAGAAATATTAATCTATCAAATAATTGCAGCTATAATCTTATTTATTATCTTATATCGAATAGTTAAAATAAATAAAACAATTAAATATAATGATAGATTATCTAAATTCACTGTTAAAACAAACGAACCTGAAACCAAATCACTTGCTGATAATATCGTGGATTCATATTGCTCATTTAGATTAAAACTAGCTAAATCCTTATCTAAAAGATCAGCTTATAAAAAGTTAGCTAAAAAATATGAAAGATATGTTCATAAACCTGCAGTATCATATTTAGATGCAATGATTATTATTTCCAATAAATTTTGTATCTCAATTATATGTGGATTATCCTATTTTATTATTAATTTTATTAGAGGAACCTTTAATCCTTTCTTAATGTTGTTATCATTTATTTTAGGCTTTTATATCTACAATATTTATTTAAATATTTATGAAGCTAAAAGAAATAAAGAAATTGAAGATGATTTATTAAAAGCCATTGTAATTATGAATAATGCTTTTAAATCAGGCTATAACATCACTCAAGCAATTGATCTTGTAACTCAAGACTTAACTGGACCTATCAGTGAAGAGTTTGAAAGAATAGGTAATGATTTAAAATACGGCTTAGAAGTTAAAGATGTTTTTGATAGATTTTATGACCGCGTTCAAATTGAAGATGCTAAATATATAACTAGTAGTTTAAATCTTTTGAATCTAACTGGTGGTAACTTAGTAGGAATATTTACTAATATTGAAAAATCATTTACTAATAATAAAAGATTACGTGATGAATTAAACGCTATGACAAGTAGTTCTAAATTTGTTTACTATATCTTACTTATTATGCCAGTAGTTTTAATAATCATCCTAAATACTTTAAATCCTACATACTTTAAACCATTATTATCTCATCCAATTGGTTATCTTATTATCATTCTAGCTATTACATTATATATAAGTTATATCATTATAATAAAGAAGATATTGAGGGTTGATTAATGAAAAATTTAGTAAATAAAATATATACAAAAGAAACAATAGCTAGAATCAAAAAGAAAAATAAACAATTTGGAGTTGAACATAACTACGATGTAGATTTAATCTTAGGAAATCACTTAATCATTAGTATATTTATTTTTATCATTGCTTTAATAGATACAACCTTACTTAAAAGTATTCTTATCGTTATGGCTTACTTCTTCTTAGCAGAATATTTCTTCTTTGATTATCGCTTAGCTAAAAGAAGAAAAAAATTAGAAAAACAATCAACATTTTTCTTTCAAATTTTAAGTTTAACTCTAGAGTCAGGTAATAATTTAAAAAATTCAATTGATTTAACTTGTAAGAATATGGATAATGAATTAAGTAGAGAATTTAAAAAAGCCATGGATGATATGACCTTAGGCAAAAGCTTAAATGAAAGTTTAGATGATTTAAAAACTAGAATTCCTAGTGATACTATTAATAATATAATTTTAAATTTAATGGAATCAAATATCTATGGCAATAATATGATTGAATCATTAAATAGAGAATTAGATTACATAAGTGATAAAATAATTTTAGAAGCCAAAGGTAAAATAAATAAAATGCCAATTAAAATAAGTATTGTAAGTGTTTTAATATTTATTCCCTTATTAATGCTTATTATAATTGGACCACTTATTATTAGAGTAATTGAATCGTTAAATACAGTAAACTTTTAAAACACATATTTAAATATGTGTTTTTTTATGATAAAATATCTTATAGTAGGTGAAAGTGTGAAAAAAACATTACAAAAAATGGATAAACCTTTATTTTTTCTTATGGCTGCCTTTACTATCCTTGGACTAGTAATGATTTTTAGTGCTTCATCAATAACTGCTGTATTATATAACAAAGTAGAGGAGTCTTACTTTTTTAAAAGACAATTATTATTTGTCCTGGTATCTTGGATTGCTGGCTTTAGTTTCTTTTTAAGATTTCCTACTAAAAAATATAAAGTTTTAGCACCTCTTGCTATGATCGGAATAGTCCTAATTATCTTTTTACTTATTCCTTATGGAGCTATTACTAATAGTGCTAAATCATGGTTTAATCTAGGTTTTTTTAGTTTCCAACCATCTGAATTCTTAAAACCAATTATGATCGTTTATTTAGCCGTTTATCTAGAAAAAATTATATCCCGTGATGAATTAAATATTACTAAACTAATAACACCATTAATCTTGGTTTTATTAGGTTGTGGACTTATTGCCATGCAACCAGACTTTGGTACTGCCTTAATTGTTGCTTGTATTGCTGGAATGATATTCTTAGCAATACCTAACACAAATGCTAGTATTAAAAAAATTAAAATAGCTGGTGTTATCACTGGTCTTGTTTGTTTAATTATCATCTTAACTGGTGACTTTCTTAATAAAGAACAGATGAGTAGATTTGTCTTTAAAAATCCATGTACAAGATATATAGAAAAAACTGGATACCAAGTATGTAATGGATTTATCGCTATTAATAATGGTGGCTTATTTGGAGTAGGTTTAGGAAATTCAACCCAAAAATATTTATATTTACCAGAAGCCCATACCGATTTTATTTTCCCAATTATAATTGAAGAATTAGGTGCTGTAGTAGGAGTTATAATCATCATTTGTTATGGAATCCTATTAAGTAGACTCATCAAAATAGCCAAGAAATCAAGTACCATTAGAGGTAAATACATAGCCTATGGAACGTTCTGTTATATCTTAGTTCATTTACTTATCAATTTCATGGGAGTCTTAGCGTTAATCCCTTTAACCGGAGTACCTGTCCCATTCTTATCATATGGTGGATCATTCTATATAAGTTTAATTTGTTTATTATTTGTTTGTGAAAGAGTCGCAATTGAAACCAATAATAATAAAACTAAAGAATTAATAAGGAGTATCTAATGAATATATTAAAAAATAATAAAGGTTTAACTGTAACCGAAATAATTATAAGTATTTCTTTAGTATCTATTGTTTTAATATTTTTATTTAATGCTCTTATAACAATCAAAAATACTAATGAAAACGTTTCTAAAGCATCAACTGAATTAATTAATCAAGCTTTAGTTACTAGAAGTATTCAAAATGATTTTAGAACATATGAATTACAAAACGTTTATGCCTGTGATGAAGAAGATGAGATTAAGGCGACTGGAACTAATCGTATATTTCCTAATCCTCCAACAGATATAGATAATTTATATTGCTTAAAATTTGATTATAATAGCGAATTAACAAGTGAAAATGTAGGTTATCTTTTATATTATACATATAAATTTAGTGATACTGAAACAATCAATGTTGTTGGTTATAAAAGAGGATATTATCAAATCATGAGAGAAACCAATATAACTCCTAAATCATCTGAAAAAGCAGGAGAAATATCAAATAATCATTGTTCAGAAGGTGTCCAAGATGGTGTTCAAGTTGATTCATTCTGTACTTTAACTATAAAATTACCAATCTATGATGAGGATGGTAATAATTATAGTATAAATCTAAGCCATGTTTATCTAACCGATGGAAGATATAACATGAATGATAATCCAGAAACAATAGCAGCATATTCTCAAATGTTTTTCCCGGAACCAGATTCTAAAAATCATTTTGGTTTTAAAATTATGCCAGAATTAAAATAATTAACATAAATAAAACTAAATGAATTATTCTAGATTTATAATATAAAGAATAATCTAAATTAGCATCTTTTAAGATGCTTTTTATCTGCATTAATATTGATAATCCTCCAAAACTCATCATAATAACCGTAAATATAAGTTTATAATAAGAATCAACTTCAAATAAATTAATCATACTTATACCTGAAGTAATCTCAAATATTCCCGTAATTAAAGGATGACTAAAAGGAAGAATAAAAGATAATCCCATAAATAAACAAACACTACCTAAAATAAGTAATAAAGTATTAATTGCATTACTTATTGAATTAACTAAATTAAAATTTTTCTTAATATAATTATAAGTACTTATATTAGCTTTATAATTCCTATTTAAAAGTCCAACAATAATATTACATATAAGATTGCCAATAAGTATAAATAATTGTTCATTAAGCTTTAAATAGGGTGTAATAGCTATAATAAGTAAAGGATTATAAAGCAAACTCATAGATAATATCTTAATTGCTTCATCTTTATTAATAACTTTACTATTAATTAAATCATTAATATATTTAGCGTTACTAGGACACCCACTAAACATACTCATAATAAAAACATATGATCCATAAGAACTAACCTTAAAAAGTCTTCTAAATAAACTACCAAATATCTTATTAATATAATAAATAAGATCAGAACTTAAAATAAAATCACTAATAATTAAAATAGGAAATATTGAAGGAAATAAAGAATTATTCCAAATATTAATTCCTCTAATAATACCTTCAAAAGCCATATCTCTATTTACGTAAAATAAAAATAATATTATTAAAATAAAAACTATTCTTATAAGTTTCTTCATAAATTCACCATAAACGTGCTATAATTTAAATATGAAAACAAAATTAAAAAATATCACAAATTATATAAAAAATTATCTTAAAGAAAATTATTTATCTTTAATCTTTTTAATTCTATTCGCTTGTTTTTGTTTCTATGATACAGGATATAGTATCTATAAGCCAGGAGGAACTATTAATTCAAGTGAAAGAGTATCTGGTGATAATATTTATAAATCAGAAGGAACATTTAATATGGCATATGTTGGCTATATGAAAGCTAAACTACCATATTATCTACTAGCAAAACTAATACCTAGCTGGGAACTTGTTAAAAATGATAATTTAACTATAAGTGATAATGAAACGTTAAACGATATGATAATCAGAGATCATCTTGAATATCAAAATGCTATCTCAAATGCCACTAAAGTAGCTTATGATTATGCTAAAATTGATTATCAAATAACTAAAACAACTAGCTATGTTTATTATAAAAATCCTTCAAGTAAATCGAATATTAAAGTAGGGGATAAACTTATTTCTTATGATAATCTTAAAATTACTACTTTAAGTGAATTAAAAAAATACATTAATACTAAAAGTGCTGGTGATACCATTCATATTAAATATCTAGAAGATGAACAAGAAAAAGAAGAAAATACGGAAATATATGAAGAACAAAATTCTAAATTTATAGGTTTAGCTTTTATTAATATTAATGATTATTCATCAAAATATAATATTAAAATTAAATCAAAAGAAAGTGAATCAGGCCCAAGCGGAGGATTAATAACTGCCTTAGCAATCTATGACTCTATAACCAAAGAAGATATTACTAAAGGTAAAAAAATAGTTGGTACTGGTACTATCTCCGAAGATGGCAAAGTAGGAGAAATCGGCTCTGTATCATACAAAATAGCATCAGCAGCCAAAGCAAAAGCTGATATCTTTCTATGTCCAAAAGAAAATTATGAAGAAGCCAAAGAATATACTAAAAAGCATAATTTAAAAATTAAAATTAAAGCTATTTCTACCTTTGAAGAAGCAATTAACTATCTAAAAACTTGTTAGTCTTGACCACCAAACTATAAAATATTATTATATATATAAGAATAGGAGATATTAAATTTCATGGAAAAAAACCAAAAAATCATAATTATTGCAATATTTTTATCCTTAATAGTACTTTGTAGTGGACTAACATATGCATACTTTACTTCATCAACAACAAGTGAAAGTGGTTCAACAATAGTCGCAAAAGGCGGGCAAATGAATATTAAATATACCAATGGTTCAGGAAATATTACACTATCAAATATTTATCCTAGGTCAATAGCATGGGCTAATAAAAACTTTACAATTACTGGCAATAATACAACCAACCTAAAAATGTATTATAGCGTAAGTTTAGTGGTAGACAATAATAATTTTGATGATAGTTACTTAAGTTATACCTTAACTGGAAATAATCCATCAAAAAATGGAAACCTTATTCCAACTATATCAGATTATCAAGAAATTTTATCAGGTGCTGGTACTTATGAACTTGGAATCGGTAGCTTTGATAAAAGTAGTAATATAAACCATACATATACTTTTAAAATCTTTTTTCTTGAAACTAATAAATCTCAAAATAATTCTCAAGAAGCATATTTTGCTGCTCATTTAATAATTAATCCTGTTAACCAAGATGGTTCTATCTCATATTCTGGTTCAGGCAGAAATGCAACATTATCAAGCAATTCTAAATTGACATCAATAACTCGTGATTTTGAAATAACCAGCAATGAAAATGCTGAGCAATCATATGCAGCAAAATTAATAGTTGATGAAAATACCTATTCTAATGGTGAATTAAAATATAATCTAACTGGTACCAATAAAGGAAATAATGGAGAAATGATAGAAAATGCTGCTAATATACCAATCCCAGCAGGAAAAAATCAAGAAATACTTTTAGGTACAGGGGAAACATTAAATACAACCAGTCTTCATCAATATAAAATAACAATAAATGCTAATAATACACAATCCCTTGCTGATAACTATATAATTCAAAATCAAGGAATGTTACTAGCAACAGCCGAAAATATAGCATCCAAAAAAATCAAAGTAAGAATTGAAATAAAAAATACTAGTCATAGTTTATCTAATCGTTTATTAAAAAATGGGGTTAAAGACAAACCTCTAACAACAATTGGAACACCAGCTACTACAGACGAAGGATTAATAAAAAATACAGATGACTATGGCACCACTTATTATTATCGTGGTAACGTAAAAAATAATTACGTACAATTTGCCGATATGTGTTGGAGAATAGTAAGAATAACGGGAAACGGCTCTATAAAATTAATCTTACAAAACAACGATTCAATAGATTGTACAAGTCAAATTTCTACCACTGCAGCACTAAGATTAAAATCAGATACTAGTGCTATAAAATATCAAAACGGTATACACCAAGCTTACTCTGATTTTCCAGCAATGATGTATGGGGAAAAAATGGGTAGCATAGGTACCATTGCTTATAATGATAATTTTACACTACTTTCAAAAAGAATCACTGATGAAGAAATAACCGCTATTGGATCACCAACTATATATAAATACAGCGAGTTATATAAAAATACCTATAAAAATAATTATGTAACAATTTTAGAACAATGGTATCAAGAAAAACTATCTGATTATAAAAATAAATTAGCAGATATAGTGTGGTGTAATGATAAATATTATAACACCAGTAATAAAAAATTTGCTGCATATGATAGACTAACTGCTAATACCCCTTCATTTATTTGCCGTGATGACAATTTAGGAGGAAAATTATCAAAATATACGGTGTCTGATACATCAGTAGGAAATGCAGCCTTTTCGTACCCAATTGGATTACTTACAGCTGATGAATTGATGTTTGCCGGCTTAACAACATCTACTAATAATTATAATAATTATTTAGTAAATGATGGTTTAAGGGACTTACCCTTTGTTACAATGACACCAGTTAGTCAAGAAGAACTTTATAGGGTCTATGACGGAACAATATATGCAACCCATGCTAGCGAATATTTAAGACCATCAATTGCCTTAAAAGGTGACGTTAGTGTTAGTGGAACAGGCACTTCTTCTGATCCCTATATAGTTGAGTAAAAAGATTATTAAATCAATTAATAATCTTTTTTTATTTAAAAAATACTCGATTTTAAAAAACGTATGCTATAATAAAATGCAGGTGAATTAAAGTGAAGAGAAGCGAAGTAAATTATGATGATTTAAGTCCAATGATGAAACAATATATGGACATTAAAAAAGAACATGAAGATGAACTATTATTTTATCGTATTGGTGATTTTTATGAATTGTTTTTTGAAGATGGAATAACAGCTTCTCATGAATTAGAACTAACACTAACTGGTAAAAATGCTGGTTTAAAAGAAAGAGTTCCAATGTGTGGAGTTCCTCATCATGCCGTTAAATCATATCTAGAAAAAGCTATTTCTAAAGGTTTTAAAGTTGCAATCTGTGAACAAGTCGAAGACCCTAAAAAAGCTAAGGGAATGGTTAAAAGAGAAGTAATAAGTGTTGTATCTAAAGGAACCCTTGTAGATTTAGATTATCTTAATTCATATGAAAATAACTATTTAGGAAGTATTCTAGATTTATCATATGCTTATCTACTAACATATGCCGATATTTCTACAGGTGATATTTATAGTGAATTCATTTCCTATGATGATACCAGTTTATTAAATCGTATTCTAAAACTAAACCTAAAAGAAATAATTATCAAATCAGACTTTAACATTAAATTAATCAATATCTTTAAAAATACTTATGGTATAAACGTAACTTATAATGATAACTTCTATGAAGAAGAACTAAAATTTATAAAAGACTTAAAAGATGAACGTATTATTCAAGGTGTTAAACATCTAATGTATTATCTTATTGTTAAAGAATTAAAAGATATTTCTCATTTTAGTAAAGTATCTGTTATAGATAATAACAATTATTTAAATTTAGATATTCATAGTGTTCGTAATTTAGAATTATTTGAAACTTTAAGACTTAAAGAAAGACAATATAGTTTAATCTGGTTATTAGATAAATGTAAAACTTCAATGGGCTCACGAACCCTTAAAAATTGGTTATCATCCCCTTTAAAAGATGAACAAAGAATTAATCAAAGATTAGATATTATTGAAAAATTAAATAATGAATTTATCTTGAGAAGTGATTTACTTAAAAGTTTATATGAAGTTTATGATTTAGAAAGATTATGTGGTAAAGTAACATGTGGTAACTTTAATGCTAGAGACGCTCTACAAATTAAAAAATCATTAAGCGTTTTACCAGAACTATCATCAATTATTTCTAAATTAGGTATTAATATTAAAATAAATACTCATGAAGAACTTTATAATTTACTTGAAAAAAGTATTTATGAAGAACCACCAATTACCTTAAAAGAAGGATATCTAATTAAAGAAGGATATAACTCTGAATTAGATGAATTAAAAAAAATTAGATCAGGTGGCAAAGATTTTATTGCTGGTTTAGAACAAGAAGAAAGAGAAAGAACTGGAATTCAAAACTTAAAAGTAGGGTATAATAAAGTCTTTGGTTATTATATTGAAATTAGTAAAGGTCAAGCTACTAAAGTAAAAGAAGAATTTGGTTGGGAAAGAAAACAAACCCTTGCTAATGGAGAAAGATTTATAAGTCCAATCTTAAAAGAAAAAGAAGCTTTAGTCTTAAATGCTGAAGAAAGAATTATTGAGTTGGAATATAACTTATTTAATGAAATTAAACAAACAATTAAAGATAATGTTTTATTATTAAAAGAAACATCTTCAAATATTGGTATTATAGATGCTTTAGCGTCTTTAAGTGTTGTTAGTGAAAAAGAAAAATTAGTAAGACCAACCTTTAATCATAATCACCTAATTGATATCAAAGATGGTTTCCATCCAGTTATTAATATTGTTAATAATGGTTCATATGTTAAAAATGATTGCTATATGGATGATAAAACTAATACCCTTTTAATTACTGGTCCAAACATGAGTGGTAAATCAACTTATATGCGACAATTAGCTATCATTATTATAATGGCTCAAATGGGTTCATTTGTTCCTGCCTCATCTGCTAATCTTCCGATATTTGATGCCATCTACACTAGAATTGGAGCATCAGATGATTTAGTTAGTGGTGAATCAACCTTTATGGTCGAAATGTTAGAAGCCAAAAATGCTATTTGTTCATCAACCGAAAACTCACTTATCTTATTTGATGAGTTAGGAAGAGGTACAGCAACATACGATGGTATGAGTTTAGCTGAAGCAATTTTAGAATATGTAACTACTAAAATAAAATGTAAAACCTTATTTAGTACCCATTATCATGAATTAACTAGTCTAGAAAATAAATACTCAACTATTAAAAATATTCATGTTAGTGCCACTGAAGATAATGGAAAATTAATATTCTTGCATAAAATAAAAGATGGAGCCGTAGACAAAAGTTATGGTGTTCATGTAGCTGCTTTAGCCAATATGCCAGAAGAAATCATAAAAAATGCAGAAAATATTCTAAAAGTCTATGAATCTGACGCAAAAAATGTTACAATATCAAACCAGTTGTCATTTGATTTTACTGAAGAAAAGAAAGATGAATTAAGAGAAAAACTAAAAGAAGTAGATCCATTAAATACAACCCCAATGGACGCTTTAAAAATACTTTTTGAATTAAAACAAATTGATAAATAAAAAAGGAGTGATAAAATGCTTAGTATTTTTCGTAAAGAAGACGATATTCAAAATAAATGTTATAAATTAAATAGTTTATTAGACTCAATTAAATCTTCAAATAATCCTAGTTATAGTACGCAAAAAAAAATAACAGAAAATACTCTTTTATTATTAGATCAAACACCTTCTTCTAACTGGAATGAAATAGAAGAATATCTAAATGTTGATGTTTTAATTCGTACTTTAAAAGATTTAAGTAATAAAGAAGATAATGCAAAAAAGAAAAGTATAATCTATCAAATGATTAGATCATTTTCAAAAGATTACTTATTAGATATCTTCACAGAAACTTATCCTTTAGAAGGTATGACATATCGCCAATATGTTCATTATATTATCTATTATAAACCCGAGTTTCTTCCTACATTTTTAATTGAAGTAGTAAGAATGGAACCAGAGATGATCGTTAAAGTTTTAAATACTCAATTACGTGCTCCTGAAGAAACTAGATTATCTATCTATGCTAGCTTATTAAATGATTATATGTACTACATGACAGAAACTGAAAGTATGTTAGTTAACTACATTATCAGAACTATTGAAACTGATGAAACTCTAAAAAATTTAATTAATAAATTATCTAAAGAAAACGCTAATAAAAAATTACTAAATACATTATATGACGTTATTACAAAACGCAGATTTGGTCAAAGTGCCTATGCCTTAATTACTAAATATGATGAAATGACTCTAATGAACAATATTAAAGACTTTTACTTTTTTGATTTAATGGATATCATCATTGATTATTCTCATCATTATCCAGAAATCTTAATGAAAATCGCTACAAATCCTAACTTTGCTAAATTCTTAAATAATAATGAAATCAAAACTATTTTTGAAGAAGATTTACTTCGTATGATGCCTAGTTCAACTAATAAACACCTAATTCAAAATAAAAAAGTCGTTAACTATTCATGGAATGAAGAAGAGTGGATTAACTATATTAAAGCTTTAATTAATCATATCTTTATCTTTAAAAATCCTAATATTAAAGATATTGAAAAAATAATAAAAGATTGTTTAAAAAAATATCCAAGTAATCCAAAATTAATTGAACTAATAAGTGTATTTATTAATAAAGTAAATCCTGAATCAGAAATTGATTTTATCTCAATATTAATTAATTTAAATAGAATTGAAGAAGCACTTATTCTTCTAAGTAAAATAAATACACCTTCAACTAAAACTATTAATTTCTTAGATACTCATATTACTAACCATAAAATGTTTACTTTAATTCCTAAACTTACTAAAGTAACTAATAAGGCTGACTTAAAATGTCTTGATATGTTATTAGAAGCTAAGGAAAATAATGATATATATGAAATTATTACTGAAGTAATTGAAAATAATTATCCTAAAAAAGAATTACTAATTAAAATAATTAAATCTAATAATCTAATATTTATTAACCGTCTTTTAAATATTCAATATATACATATTAATTATTTAATTGAATTAATTATAACTTATGGTAATATTGATACCTTAGAAGCAATTATTAATTCTGATAATAAATATATAACTAAAGAAGTGATTAGACATTATATCTATATCAATGAACCAAACAAAGTACTTAAATATTATATTTTAGGCGGATTTAAAGATATTAGTATTTTAGTAAAATATTATCTTGATAATAATAATATCTTTGGACTTAAAGCTTGCCTAGATAACAATTATTTTACTGAAGATGAAAAAGAAATAATAAGAAGAGTCCTTAATAGAATCGGAATGTCAAATAATAATATTGAAGCAGCGCTATCAATTGAAGAATTCTTGCTAAGTAATTTAGACGAGTTATTAAATGTTGGCTTGGCAGAAATGGTAATTGAATATAAATTAGATTGTAATAATATCATTCATCAAATGGCTCAAAATCCTGAAAAATATCGCTTAGCTGCTAAAATATATCTATCATTTTTAAATGGTAGTAATGAGAATCCAAGTGCATTAGATAGTCTATACTTCAAAACAATTAACCCTAAACAAAATAAAAAATTGGAATTAAATTAAACTCCAATTTTTTTATTTTTATTATTATTAAGATATGATATAATTTAAAAAGGTGAAGCAAGAAATGGCAAATAGAAGTGAATTAAGAGAAAAAATAATGACAATTATTTATCAAATTACTTTATATAAAAATAATAAGATGAATTATAACGTTGATGATGTTATTAAAGAAAATATTGAAATAGATAATGAATTTGTTAAAGATATGGTTTATGGTATTGTTACTGAATTTGATTCATTAACCGAAATCGCTAATACTTATTTAAAAAACTGGACTATTGATCGTTTAGATTTAACTGGAGCATCTATTCTTAGAATGGCAATTTATGAAATTAAATATATGGATACCCCTAAAGTAGTTGTTATTAATGAAGCTATTGAATTAGCTAAAAAATATAGTGATGATAATGTTCGTAAAATGATTAATGCTTGTCTAGACAGGATAATTAACGAATAATGGAAAAAAGATATATAACTGTAGGTACTTTAAATAGATATTTAAAACATCAATTTGATACTGATCCTAACATTCAAAAAGTATTTCTAAAAGGTGAAATATCTAACTTTAAAGGTCATACAAGGGGACACTTATATTTTACATTAAAAGATGAAGAATCAAGAATAAATGCAGTTATGTTCCAAACTTATGCCAATAAATTAACTTTTACTCCTGAAGATGGAATGAAAGTTCTAGTAGAAGGTAGAGTATCAATATATCCAGCTACCGGTGCTTATCAAATATATATTGAAGATATGCAAAATGATGGTTTAGGTAATCTTTATCTTAAGTACGAAGCTTTAAAAAAAGAATTAGCTGCTAAAGGATTATTTGATGAATCCCATAAACAAAAAATACCTAAATATCCTACTAAAATAGGGGTAGTAACTGCTCCAACTGGAGCTGCTATTAAAGATATTTTAAGTACTATTAAAAGAAGATACCCAATTTGTGAAACTTTATTATTTCCTTGCTTAGTTCAAGGTGAACTTGCTAAAGATGATATTGTTAGACAAATAAATAAAGCTAATGAATATGATTTAGATTTACTTATAGTTGGCCGTGGTGGTGGATCAATTGAAGACTTATGGGCTTTCAATGAAGAATGCGTAGCAAATGCCATTTATAACTCTAGAATCCCAATTATCAGTGCTGTTGGGCATGAAATAGATTTCACAATTGCTGATTTTGTTGCCGACTTAAGAGCACCAACCCCTACTGGAGCCGCTGAAATGGCTGTTCCTAATATTACTGATTTAAATATCCTTTTAAAACAATATAGTTTAAGACTAACCAATAATATAACTAGTAAATTAGATTACTATAATGATAAATTAAATCGATTAAAGAAAAGTTATGTTTTAGAAAACCCTCGAGCAATCTATGAAATTAAAGAAGAAAGATTATCAAATTTAATCACATACTTCAATAATTACATCACTAAATTACTTGAATTAAAACAAACTAAGTACAAACATTTACAAGAAAGTTATATCTTAAATCATCCCGAAGACTTATTCATAAATGAACAAAATAAATATAACTTATATATCAATAAATTAGAACTACTAAATCCTTTAAATATTTTATCAAAAGGTTATAGTGTTGTAACAAAAGATGATAAAATCATCAAAAATACTAAAAATATCAAAGTAAATGATAAAATAAATATTAAATTATCTGATGGCTCATTTGAAGCTAAAGTAGAAAAGGTAGGATAAAAAATGAAAGAAAAAACATTTGAAGAACTAATGGAAGAATTAGATAAAATCGTTAAAGAATTAGAAAATGGCGATGCTGACTTAGAAACATCTATTGAAAAATATACAACCGCTATGAAATTACTTAAAACTTGTGGCGATAAATTAAACAAAGCTCAAGAATCTGTAAATAAAATCTTAAACGATAATGGACAAATTGAAGATTTCCAAATAGAGGATAACCAATAATTGGCTATCTTTTTTTATTAAATTAAGCCAAAATAATAATGGTGATAAAATGAAAAATAAATTAATTCTTATCCTTATCTTATTATTAATCCCATTTAATGTTTATGCATATTCAGACTATATTATCCCCGGTGGTCAAACAATTGGAATCGAAGTAAACAATAACGGGATAATAGTTATTGGTTTCTACAAAGTAAATGGTAAATTTAATCAAAATAAACTTAGAATAGGAGATACCATTTTAAAAGTAAATGATCTAAACGTTACTAATATCGAAGAATTAGTCAAAACTATTGGTAAAGAAGTTCAAAATGATAAAGTAAATCTAACTATTAAAAGATCAAATAAACTTATCGATATTGATTTTAATTTATCTAAAGTAGATGATACTTATAAAACTGGTTTATATGTTAAAGATAATTTAACCGGAATAGGTACTTTAACTTACATAGATCCTCAAACCAAAATTTATGGAGCTCTAGGACACGAAATAACTGAAAGTACATCAGGTAACTTAATTGAAGTAAAAACCGGTAATATTTTTAGAAGTAGTATTACTACTATCGAACCAAGTTATCGAGGAATAGCTGGTACTAAAAATGCTAAATTTTATTCAAATACAAAATATGGGAACATTACTAAAAATACTATTAAAGGTATCTATGGTACCTATACCAAAGATATAAGTAAACAAAATACTATGCAAGTAGGCTCTTATTATGATATTAAGTTAGGTAAAGCTACTATTCGTACCGTTATCAAAGGAGAAGAAGTAAAAAACTACGAAATAAATATTGATAAAGTTGCTACTGGTAAAATCAAAAACATCCATTTTGTTATAACCGATGAAGAATTAATTAATAAAACTGGTGGGGTAATTCAAGGTATGAGTGGCTCTCCAATAATTCAAGATAACAAAATAATTGGAGCCGTAACCCATGTCATAGTCGATAATCCCGTAACCGGATATGGAATATTAATAACAAATATGTTAGAAGAAGGAGAAAAATAGATTTTTCTCTTTTTTTATGCTAAAATTAAAAATAGCAAAGAGGTGGTATTATGATCGAATTATGTTCAGATGGAAATTTTTTAAAAACTATGAAAATAATCTTAACAATTATAAATGTTTTACGTATAATGGTACCACTCGGAATCTTATTTATAGCTTCATTCGATTTTTATAATGCTGTTAAAGAAGGTTCTCCAGAAGAACTCAAAAAAAGAGCAATTGTTTTTGGTAAAAGAATAATTATTGGCCTTATGGTTTTCTTTGCTCCAACTTTAATTAATATAACAGTAAACGCTGTATCTAATGGTGACACTGGTTATGCAGCCTGCATCAATAATGCCACCAATGAAGGAATTCAAAATGCTTTTGTCAGAGAAATAGAAGAAAAAATCAAAGATTATGATGAAAATGGCGATGAAAAAGTATATGATGATGCTAAAAGTACCATTGATAAAGAAATTACAGATAAATCTAAGAAAGATGAATTAAATGATAAAATAAATCAAATTCATAAAAAAAGTGCCCTTAAGAAAAATATTGATAAATTAAAAGATAATTATTCAGATGAATTATATGAACAATATTTAAATGAGGTAAACGAATTAGAAGATTCTGAAGAAAAAGAAGAACTGTTAAAAATATTAGAAGAAGTCTATGAAGAGAGTAAAAAAGACAAACCACTTGAATTAACACCAGGAGCTATTGGAGCTAGATTTAATTCTCCAACTGTTAATGATTATTTAGACTACTATGTTTATATCCCAAATAATGGTGGAACTGCTAATATGCCATTAGTAATTTATTTACATGGTGATGGTAGTGTAGGATCTTATGGAAGTCTAAAAACCGGTGAAGCATATCCTTGCTTAGAAAGAGCTTATAATGGAGAACAACCATTTATCATGTTACAACCAAATACTAGAGTAAGAAGTTGGACTAATAGTACCATTGTAACAACCTTAAAAGAATTAATTGAATACGTCATTAAAGAATATCAAATTAACCCTGAAAAAGTTATCTTAAGTGGTGGAAGCCGTGGCGGTATGGGAGCATGGAACTTTGCCAATAAATATCCTCAAATGTTTTCTGCCTTTGTCCCAATTAGTGGTGTTGGCAACATTACCGCAAGTAACTTTAAAAATTTACCAACATGGGCATTTTCAAGCAAATCATCTTCAGACTCATGGAATTATTCAAATATGGAAAGCAACGTTAATGCCATAAATAATGCTGGTGGCAACGCTAAATTCTCAGGATTAACTGGATATAACCACAGCACCATTTTATCAGGAGCCTTAACCAAAGAAACATTTGAGTGGATGATCGCTCAATAAAAAGAGAGTAGTTATGACAAATAAAATAATCGAACGCAAAACCAAAAGAATTAAAGAAGAAAAAGAAGATAAAATAAATATCTTCTTATATCACACCATTTTAGGAAGAATAATCTTAAAAATATTAATAACCAAACCAATAAGTAAAATCTATGGTTATTATTTAGATAGTAAATTATCTATTCCCAAAATTAAAAAATTTATCAAAAAAAATAACATTAATATGGATGATTACCTAAAAGAAGATTATCAATCATTTAATGAATTCTTTAAAAGAAAAATTAATTTAACTAAAAGACCAATTCCTAAAAATAACAAAATTCTAATTAGTCCTTGTGA
This sequence comes from bacterium, assembly GCA_004563275.1. The sequence goes on along the minus strand of SFSZ01000001.1, from coordinate 24,876 downwards.
CTCTAAATTATCAGTATATAAAATAAAAGATAATACTTTTAAAATTAAAAATACATACTATCATATTGAAAATCTAACTCATACAAAAGATTATCTAAATTATGATTATGCTATAATTTTTAGACTATGTGTTGATGACTATCATAGATATTGTTATGTTGATAATGGAACTAAAGAAGAAAATCATCATATTAAAGGTGTTCTTCATACTGTAAGACCTATTGCTCAAGAAAAGTATCCTATCTTTAGTCAAAATGAAAGAGAGTGGACCATTCTTCATACTGAGAATTTTAATGATATTATTGAAATCGAAGTCGGAGCCTTAATGGTTGGTAAAATAGTTAATCATCATAATGAAAAAAAATTTAAAAAAGGTGAAGAAAAAGGATATTTTAAATTTGGCGCTTCAACAATTGTCTTATTAGTAAAAGATATTAAAATTGATGAAGATTTAATTAAAAACACTAATAACAATTTAGAAACCATAGTTAAAATGGGAGAAAGAATCGGAATAAAAAGTAAGTAGGTAGTATTATGATACTATTGATAGTTTTTCTAATCTTAGGATTAATATTTATAATTAAAGGAGCAGATATCTTTGTTGATGGAATTGCTTCAATTGCTAGATACTTTAAAGTATCTACTTTTGTTATAGCCCTAACCGTTGTAGCTTTTGGTACCTCAGCACCCGAACTTGCCATCTCATTTACGGGAATTATTAATGGAAATGATAATTTAGTTTTTGCTAACGTAGTAGGAAGTAGTATTGTTATTATATTATTAATACTAGGCATTTCCTCCATCATTCATCCTATCAAAGTAAATAATGCTACTGTTAAAAAAGAAATACCAATGATGGTTTTAATGTACTCAGCCCTTGTATTTCTTTATATGGATAATATCTTTAATCCAAATATGCCTAAATCATTAACTAGATCAGATGGAATGATCTTAATTTTATTCTTTGCTGGATTTATCTATTATCTATTTACAATTATTAAAAACAGTAGAGAAAACTTTGATGAAGAAAACAATAAACCTGTCTTTAGTAAATTTGAAAGTGTTGCTTATACAATTATTGGCTTAATTATGATAATAATAGGTAGTAACTTAATTGTTGATAATTCAGTTCTAATTGCTGAATCTCTAAATGTAAGTGAAAAAATCATTTCTATAACTATTATAACTATTGGCACCTCACTACCAGAAATAATAATGAGTATTGTTTCCGTTAAAAAGAATGAATTTGACTTTACTTTAGGAAACATCATTGGTACTAATATATTTAATATCGGAATTGTTTTAGGCTTACCAATCTTAATATGTGGTTCAATATATCCTACAACCTTTAATATAGTCGATATGGCAGTCTTATTATCATCAGCAGTTCTTTTATTACTATTTGCTTCAAATGATAAAACCATATCACGTAAAGAAGGAGTCTTATTCCTAGTGGTTTTCTTAGCTTACTATATTTATTTGTTTCTTGTCTAAAAAACAATTATATGTTAATATATCCTCCAGTAATGGGGGTTTTATTATGGAATATGAAAATAAAGAAATCTGTAAAAAATGTGGTGGTTTCGTTATTTTAGGTCTTCCAAAGGGTTTGCTAGTTTTTGTTCCATTTTTTAAAGCAATATCTATTCCTTCTCTTTGTCTAGTATTAATTTTTTCTCTTTCGATTTGTGCTACATAAGATAATAATTGTAGTATTAAGTCATTAATAAATGTTCCCAATAAATCTTTCTTTTGTCTAGTATCTAATATTGGCATATCTAATACCAAAATATCTGCCTTTATATTCTTTGTAATATCTTTCCACTCATTTACTATCATTTCATAGTTTCTTCCTAAACGGTCTAGGCTGTGTATAACTAATAAATCATTTTCTCTTAAAGCATTTTTTAAAACTTGATATTGCTCTCTATTAAAATCTTTTCCACTTTGTTTATCTATAAAAATAAATCTTTCATCAACACCATATTCCAATAATGCTTTAACTTGTCTTGCTTTATTTTGTGTCGAACTACTTATTCTTATATACCCATAAATTCTATTATTATTCATTGCTAAATCCTTTCTAAAATCAATAATTAATTATCTTGCCAAATAGTTGCTAATTTCACGATATATTCTATCTATTATAATATCTATAAATACATCGTGATAATCTAATAGTATGTTTTTACTTTTTAATTCAGCCAACATATTAGAACAGGCTAGGGTAATTTTAAAATCTTTACTATATAAATCGTAATTTTCTTTTAAATTATCAACTATACATTCTACATAACCATCACATACATCTTTTAATATTGCCCTTAATATTTCTTCGTTTTTCATTTCTCTATTTCCTCCTTCAAATGTTATTATATGTCCTAATTGTCAGCCCTCAAACTGTTTTCTTTTGAAAAACTATAAATCTTTTTTAAAGGTTTAAAAAGTCATAAAACCACTTTTACAAATATAAAAAGACCCTAATTTAAGGTCTTTGTTAAAGTATACTTTTTCAAATATACATAATTAATTACAAGTTCCACCAGAGTTTTCAAAATATAATTTTATATTTTTTCTTGTACTTCCTAAATTATCAATATCAATGTATTTTTCGTTTAATTCATTTATTATATCTTCTTCACATGCAGCACAGGATAATCCGTTTTCATTGTCAACTTTTAATAAATAATTTTTATCATTTTTTGAACATTCAATTTGTATATGTCTATAATTATCACCATTTGAAAGTAATAAACCGAATACTATCATTAAAACTGGAATTAACATTAATCCGCCTAATAATCTCATTGTTCTTTTTTGATCATCTTTATATTCTTTTGAATTTCTATACTCTAGCTGTTTTTTTTGGCTTTCTAAACTTTGTTCTTGAATTCTTTTTGTCGCATTAGTTAAAGAATTTAAAAATCGGTCAACCTTAGATACTGAATCATTTATTAATACTTTTGATTTACAATATGGACAACTTAATGTTTGTACATTTTTATCTACCTCTAATGATGCTCCACAATTCTCACATTTTATCTTTATTAATTCCATATATTACCTCTAATTTTACATTGCAATAATTACAAGTATTTTTTAACTTATTAAATAAACTTTCGTTCATTTTTAACATTTTTTTATTAATTTTCATTTTACCTAACCCTTTCTTCAAAGGGCAACAAAAACCTAGCAATCCCTTATAATTACTAGGCTAAACCATATAAACTAACCGCTAGGGTTAGATGTTTTCTATCTGGGGCGGAATATGGGAATCAAACCCATGCATACCGGAGCCACAATCCGGCGTGTTAATCACTTCACCAATTCCGCCATGACAACACTAATTTTAACAAAAAAAAGTTAAAATAGCAATAGTAATGTTATATTTTTTTTGATATAATCAAAACATGAAGAAGTTTATAGAAGAAAACAAATTTTATTTAAAAAGTATTATTTTAATATTTGGAATAAATGCTCTTATCTATTTTTTAATTAAATTATTTATTAATGATTACCATTTAATAAGTATTCCTTTAGATAATAAGATTCCGTTTATTAAAGAATTTATTTATATTTATATGATATGGTATCCATTTTTAATAATAAGTTACTACAAAGTTTGGAAATACAATAAAGAAAAATACGGGAAATTAGTTTTAGTAACAGTTACTTCATTACTAATCCTATACATGTTCTTTATTCTTTATCCAACAAAAGTTGATAGGCCAGAAGTAAATAGCTTTCATGACTTAACAACTTTTGTAACCTACGTAACATTTTTAACTGATACACCAGTTAATTGTTTCCCATCAGGTCATTGCTTATTATGCTTTGTATTAATGTTTAGTACCTTTAGAGATAAGAAATTACCAATTCAATTTAGATTTATTGTTAGTGTTTTAGGAACATTAATTATTTTCTCTACATTATTTGTTAAACAACACGTTATTTTAGATGCCGTAGGTTCCTTAATACTTGCCATATTTACTTATTTCATAATTACTAATACTAAATACTTCAAAAAAATTGAACGAAAAATCGATAAAATGATGGAATAATTTCAAAAAACATTGCATTATTTCATATATTTTGTTATAATCAATTTGCTTTATTAAAAGCTGCTATAATCCGCTAATTAAATTATGATTATATGTAAATATAGTTGAAAGGAAGAAAACGTATGAATTTAATTGATAAGATTAATCAAAAACATGTAAGACCAGACGTTCCTGAATTTAGATCAGGGGATATCGTAAGAGTAGACGTATGGATCAAAGAAGGTAAAAAAGAAAGAATTCAAGCTTTCGAAGGAATCGTAACATCAATTAAAGGTGGTTCAGTATCTAAAAGATTTACTGTAAGAAAGAAAAGTGGTAATGTTGCTGTATTAAGAACATTCGCTGTTAACTCACCATTAGTTGACAAAATAACTGTAGTTAAGAAGGGTATGGTTCGTAGAAAGAAACTAAACTTCTTAAAAGACATGAAGAAAGAATACAAAGTAAAGGAAAGAAATTAATTTTCTTTCTTTTTTTGTCAACTAATTTCTGAATTCTTGACTAACTACCATAGTATTTATTATAATTGTAATAGGATAGTGATACTATGAAAAATAAAAAAATAATATTTTATCTAATAAGTTTTTCTTTAACATTAGCTCTTATCATTGCAATAGCAGCCGGATCATATGCTTATATTAGAATTACCCGTGAACAAGAAAGTACCAATAAAATAACTACTCTTGAATGTGTTAGTTTACAAATAACATCTTCCTCAAATGGTATAACTTTATCAGGAGAATATCCTATTAAAAATACAGAAGGTTTAACCAAAACACCTTACACATTTACAATTAAAAATCTTTGCTCTAAAACTTCAGCTGCTAAAGTAAATTTAGAAGTATTAACAGAGTCTACCTTAGTAAATGATTCAAGTATTAGAGCCCTAGTAACCGAAAGTAGTGAAACAGTTACAGATACATCAAATACATTAGGAAATTTCCCAGCTGTTAATAAAACTCTAGAGACTGCTCGTTCAAGTTATACAATTTACTCAACTAAGTTATCTGCTGGTGCCAGCAAAACCTTAAATTTAAGAATCTGGTTAGACGAAAATGCTACCAGTGCTGAATTAGGGAAAACATTTAAAGGAATCCTAGTAGTAGCACCATAAAAAAGAAAAAGAGGTTATTATGAATATATTAGATATTATAACTAAAAAGAAAAATAAAGAAGAACTAACATATGATGAACTATCATATGCTTTTTTAGGTTATTTAAATGAAGAAATACCTGACTATCAAATGAGTTCCTTGCTTATGGCGATAACTATTAATGGTATGACTTTAAAAGAAACTATTAATTTAACAGATATCTTTATTAAAAGCGGAGATACTTATAAATTTAATAAACCAGTATGTGATAAACATTCAACTGGTGGCATTGGTGATACTGTTACCTTTGTTATTGCTCCAATTTTAGGTGCATTAAATATCCCTATTTGTAAAATGAGTGGTAGAGGCTTAGGTATTACTGGTGGAACTATCGATAAATTAGAAAGCATTCCCGGCTATAACATCAATTTAACAAAAGAAGAATATTATCAAAGTATTGACTCTTGTCATATCGCTGTTGGGGCGCAAACTGCTAATCTAGTCCCATTAGATAAAGTAATATATGCCTTAAGAGATGTTACTGGAACAACCGAAAGTATTCCTTTAATAGTATCTTCAATAATGAGTAAGAAAATAGCTTGTGGCGCTAAATATATTGTAATTGATATCAAATGTGGAGAAGGCGCCTTAATTAAAACCAAGAAAGATGCCGAAATATTAAGTAAATGGTTAATTGATATTGGTACTCATTTCAACCGTAAAATAAAAACTATTATTACTGATATGGATGAACCATTAAGTACATGTATTGGTAATGCTCTAGAAGTAAAAGAAGCTATTGAAGTATTAAAAGGAAAAGAAAATAATTTAGAAAAAGTTAGTATCGAAGTAGCATCTGAATTAATCTCAATGTATAAAGATATTTCTTTAAAAGAAGCTACTAAATTAGCTAAACAAACTCTAAAAGACAATTCAGCATATCAAGCTTTCGAAAAATGGATAAACAATCAAAATGGAGATTTATCAAAACTAAAAGTTAGTAAAAATATCTTAGAATTAAAAAGTAGTAAAAATGGAACTGTTAAACATATCAGTGCTTTAGCTTGTGGTAAATTATCCCTAAAACTTGGTGCTGGCCGCTTAACTAAAGAATCAAAAATTGATTATGGCGTTGGAATTAAATTATTAGTTCAAAAAGGTGATATAGTTAAAAAAGGTGATGTCCTTGCACTTCTATATGTCAAAGATAAAAACCTTAGCTTAACTAAAGAAGATCTTCAAATATTTCAAATAAACTAAACCGTGTGTTTAGTTTTATTTTATAAAAAGTAAAATCTTTATCTAAAAACCTTTACAAACTAAAGTCAATTAATTATAATAAAAGACATATTTTGGAGGTGCAAAATGGATAAGAACTTGCCTGTATTATTACTAAAAAAATTATCCCTTTTGCCGACCCAAGAAGTACGTTTAGAATTAAATAATGAATTATCTCAACACGTGATCGAAGTAGCTAATACTAAATTTGATAAAAAAGTAGTAGTAATCTTACCTAAAAATTCTCTAGAAGAATCATTAGGTGTCAACGACCTGCCAGAAGTAGGCGTCTTAGCTCAAATTAAATCGTGTGTAGTTTTACCCAACTCAAACTATAGAGTAGTTCTAAAAGGCTTAAATCGTGTTAAAATCAAAGACTACACTAACTACGTAGCTAATAAAAGTATCTTAATTGCTAGTACCCATTTAATCTATATCGATAATGGTGAAACCGTTGAAGAATACGCCTTAAAGAAAAAATTAATCTCATTATTAAATAAATATATAACCTCATCAACTGAAATATCTAATTCAATCCTATCTAAAATAAAAGAAACCGATTCATTAGATGCATTAACCGATATAATTGTTAACTTTATGCATTTTCCAATGGAAAAGAAACTCTTATACATGAATGAATTTGATGAATGTACAAGAGCTAAAATGCTTATTAAAGATATCAATGTTGAATTAGAAATAATTACTTTAAATAATAAAATAGATAATGAACTAAGAACTTCATTTGAACAAGAACAAAAAGAATATCTAATCAAAGCTAAAATTGAAAAATTAAATGAAGAACTTGGTATTAAATCAAGTAAAGAACAAGAAATTGCTTCTTATATTGAAAGTATTAATTCTCTAAAATTAAACGAAAAATCCAAAAAGAAATTAATGCAAGAATTAAAAAGATATGAATATACTCCTAATAACAATCCAGAATTATCAGTTATTCATAACTATTTAGAAACAGTTTTATCACTTCCATATAACGTATCTTCTAAAGAAGAAACTAAAGCTGATAAAATATCTAAAGCCTTAGATAAAACCCATTATAAAATGGATAATGTTAAAAAGAGAATTATTGAGTATGCGCTCTTAAAAGCAAAAAACCCATCATTAGATAACCCTGTATTATGTTTAATTGGTTCTCCTGGTGTTGGTAAATCAACTATTGCTAAAAGTATTGCTGAAGCTCTAAAAAGAGAATTTTATAAAATAAGTGTTGGTGGTCTAAATGATTCATCTGAACTTACTGGTCATCGTCGTACTTATTTAGGTGCTGCTCCTGGTAAAATCATTGAAGCAATCTTAAAATGTGGTACTAATAATCCCGTTATCTTAATTGATGAAGTAGATAAAATGGTTAAAGACTATAAAGGAGATCCTGCTAGTGTCTTACTAGATATCTTAGATAATAATCAAAATAAAGAATTTATCGATAACTATATCGAAGAACCATTTGATTTATCAAAAGTCTTATTTATTCTAACTGCCAATGATGTTAATGAAATACCTGCCGTTTTAAGAGATCGTTTAGAAATAATTAATATTTCAAACTATACATCTCTTGATAAAAAAGATATTGCTATTAATTATTTAATTCCTAATATCTGTGCTAAATATAATGCTAAAAAACTAACTATTAGTGAAGAAATTGTAAGTAAAATAATTAAAGAATATACACTAGAACCAGGTGTCAGAGAACTAGAACGCTTACTAGATAACGTCATAAGACATATGATTATAAATGACATTAAAGAAGAACCTAATATAGTTGAAATCTTAGGGATGCCAATCATATCTTATGAAAATAAAACCAATCTAGTTGGTCAAGCTAATATAATTGGAGTATCACCATTAGGTGGAGCCTTAATTAAAGTTTCATCAATCATGGTACCTATGACTTATGATACAAATATTACTGGTAATGTTGGTGATGAACTAAGAGATTCAATTAAAATAGTCATGAGTTACTTTAAATCAAATGGTTATATGGACTATAAAAAATCAACTAATGGAATCCATATCAACTTTGATACCCATCGTTTTAAATTAGATGGAAGTAGTGGTTCTCTTGGAATTGCTATGAGCTTAGCTAGCTTAATTCATAATAAACCAATTGATTCAAATATTGCCTTCTTAGGTTCGCTAGATTTATATGGCCGAATAAATAAAGTAAGTAAACTAAGAGAAAAAGTTATCACAGCCTATAACAACAACATCACTCAATTATTTATTCCTATCGATAATAAAATAGATGAGCCTACATTACCAATTGAAATCTTAAAAGAAATAAATATTATGTACATCTCTTCATTCGAAGAAATATATAAAATTATCTTTAAAAAATAATTAAAAAAGAACTTGCAATTAAGTTCTTTTTATTATGCATACTCATATACTTTGTTAGAAAGGACTGATTATGTATGAATGAAGCACATGTATTAGATAAGGAGTTTTTATTTAAATCAAGTATTTATGAAATAACAAGTATTTCTATTGAAGATAATCATGATATAAATGGTTCTAAAATAGAAGGTGAATTTATTATTTCTGGAGATTATCGTCTCCATGAAATAAGTATTAATAAAGAAGATTTCTGTTTTAAATTACCATATACCCATGAATTACCAAGTAATATTAATTTAGATACTGTTGAACTTGAAATAACTGATTTTAACTATGAATTTAATAATAATGATGAATTAAAAGTTCATGTTGAATATATCTTAACCGCTGAAGAAGGTATTAAATTATTTGAATCAGAAGCTGAATTGAATAAGTTTTTAGATGATAATGATGCTGAAATAATTGACCTAAAAGAAAGCACTAGAGCTCAAAATGAAGTATTACTACCTGAAACTAAAGAAGAAACAGAAACACCTTCAAAAATTGATGAAAATATGATTTTAGGAAGTATCAATGAAGAAGAAAAGTATGTTAAATATCATATTCATACAGTAACAATGAACGATTCAATCGAATCAATAACTAAAGAATATAATATCTCCCTAAATACCTTAAAAAAATACAATACCTTTGAAAATCTCGAACTAAACATGAAACTCCTAATTCCAGATGAAGAAAGTTAATGAAATATTTAACCCTAATAAAATAACCATAAAAGGAAAGTCAACCATCGTTGATACCGAAAGTGGTAAATATGTAATTAAAGAAAAACAAAAAGATATTAAAAGTCTCTATAATTATCTATCATCAAGAGATTTTACCAATTATCCCCAAATAATAGATGAATATGATAATAATTATGTCTATGAATACTTAAAAGATAATCCATCTCCCTTAAATCAAAAATGTGTAGACATGGCAAAATTACTAGCTAATCTTCACTATAAAACTTCATACTTCAAACCAATCGTTAAAGATGAAATAAAAGGAGTATATGAAAATATCTTAAGTAATATTAACTATTTTGAAAACTATTATCAAAAACTTATTGATAAAGCATCAAATGAAGAATATCCATCTCCCTCTAATTATTTATTATTAAGAAATGAAACCAAAATAAATTCTCTCATCTCATATCTCAAAAAAGAATTAGAAAAATGGTATAAAATAGTTATTAATAATGAAAAAGAAAGAGTAGTGTATAATCACAATAACTTAAGTATTGATCATTACATAAATGATTATTTTATAAGTTGGGATAACTATCAAATAGATACTCCAGTCTTAGACTTAATTAATCTATATAAAAATGACTATAGCAAATATGATTACAGTAACTTTTTAGAAAATTACACAAAAAGATTTGAACTTCTAGAAGAAGAAAAACTTCTATTATTTATTATTATATCCTTACCAGACATTAAATATCTAAAAGAAGATGAACTAACCAACACTATTATTATTGGTAAATTAATTAATTATATAAACAGCAGTGAAAAATTAATAAGGCCATATTATTCTATAGAGAAAAAAGAAGAGTAAAAATATCTCTATTAATAATATAAGTATATTCCATCTTAAAGGAAAAAAGAAAGTAATAATTAATTGATAAAATATTAAAGTACATAAAATTAAAAACCAAAAAAATGACCATATACCTCTAAAAGGACTATTATTAAAATGGTTATTATTGTTACAATTCATATAACTTCACCTAATATATTTTATGCTCTAAAAAAATTAAGTAGTAGGCTATATTTAGCCTTTTTTTTAATTTTAAAATGTTATATAATTATCATAGTAGGAGAATTTGTATGAATAAAAAAGGTTTTATAGCTACATCATTAATTTATTCTTTCTTTTTAGTGTTTTGTGCTACACTTGCTAGCTATGTTGCCATTAATATTCACAACAAAATGCTACTAAACAGAGTAACCGACCAGATAAGAGAAGATTTAAATTCTACAAAATATGTAACTGATATGCCAGTTGGTTCTTATGTTAAATTCAATGTTAAATATACAAAAAACAATGCTGATATAGATACCAGCGATTTAAATTATAATGTTTTATCTACAAGTACAGACAAAATAACATTAATATCAAATGGAATATTCTTAACACTTCCTACTGAAATAGATAAAACCGATTATACTGAAATTGACCTTATGTTCTTAGATGAATTGCCTTTTTTTTCTGCTAACTCATGTACAAAAGATGGAACAGTATATCGAATGATGACATCTGATGATTTTAACAATATTCTAAATACTAATAATATTGACATAATAAAAACTTTATTAAATGTTAATACAAAATATGCTGTTTTAAACAATCCAGATTATATTGTTAATTATTTTTCATATGATCCTATAAAGGATGCCAAAAAAGCCACAGAAAGTATTACAGAATATAAAAAATATCTGAGCAATAAATTGAAAAACACAACTGTTGAAGATTCTGACCCAGTAGGAGTAAGATTAGTTTTTGATATTAATCCAAACATTGAAATTAAAGGTGGAGATGGTACAGACCTTTCTCCTTACATCCTTGAAAGTAGGTGTTACAAATGAGAAATAATAAAGGCTTTGTTCTAATGGAAACAATTATAGTTATGAGTGTTTTATCACTTGCTTTAATGACATTATACTCATCATACGTTAAAATAATGGCTAATACTAAAGCTAAAAATTTTTATGACACTCCAGAAGCATTATATATTGCGGAAGCAGTGAGTCGAGCTCAACTTTATAATGAAGGATATTTAACATCAAATAGTGAAAATAATTCTGATAAAAAGGCAACAATAATTAAAAATGGTTCAGCATATAAAATAATATGTTATAATGCAATAGAAACATATAAAGCAAAGTCAGCTTGTAGCACTATCTCCAGTAAAATGGTCTATCAATCATCTGGGCTTAAAAGAATGTATGATGCTTTTAATATAGAGGCAATCTACGTGGTTAATGCATTAGAATTTAAAAACTTATCTGAAGATAAATTAAAATCAGTACTTCAATTTTTTGATGGTAGTACCATTGGTTATCTAAAAAGTATAGACAGAAGCACAATAGATCCAAAAAATGATACTTACACTGACTTAATCATTGTTAAAATTAAAACCGAAGAAGGATATGTTTTCGGTCGTAGTGAAAGGACAAGACATAATTAATGGAATTCAGTTATAAAAACGATCGTGTAACTATCTTTATTGATTTAGCAACTGGTCAAATAATATATAAAGATATTTTAAAAGTCGCTATCAGTAAATGTAAAGATATCGCATACCTAAAAGATTTTCAATCAAGATTCGAATCATATGTTGGTGAGCATATCGATATAATAAGTAAAAACGATGCAAACGATATAAGACAAACAATCAAAAATAGAATCAGTTTATCTGAAAATATAGATGAAATGTTAAGAAAGGAAAAATCCGATATGTTAGATAATAAAACTGCAAGTTCAATTCGTACATTTAAAGACATTGTAGATGGTAAAGAAGTATCTGAAAATGATAGTCATTTATTAGAAAGACACATCAATGAATTAATGGGTAAGATGCATAATCAGACTATTACTCCAGAACAGCAAATGTTACTAGATGAATATGTTGCATTCAAACAAAATGCTGATTTGCAAAATTCATATAGTCAAAACGTTGAAGCAATGAATGCTGCTAAAAATGCTGACTATCATAAAGAATACCCTAATGGTAAAGTATTAAAATTGGAACCACGTAAAAATGATCAAAGTGGTTTTGTAAGTATTATTGCTATCTTTGAATCAGTTATATTATTAGGTATTTTATTAGGAGCAGTTATTATAACCCTTGCGTTTAAATAAATTTTCGGTATAATAAAGATATAAGGAAGAGGATTATGGATATTTTAGAAGAAACAGAATTAAGAATGACAAAAGCAATTGAAAACATGGAAGGAAGATTCACAAACGTTAGAGCAGGACGTGCTAATCCTGGCATGTTAAGTGGTGTAATGGTTGAATACTATGGAGCACCAACACCATTACAATCTCTAGCAAACATTACTGTTCCCGAAGCTAGACAATTGTTTATCAAACCATTTGATAGATCAATTATCAAAGACATTGAAAGAGCAATTAATGAAGCTAATTTAGGAATTACTCCAACCAATAATGGAGAAATGGTGATCATGACAATTCCTGAATTAACTGAAGAAAAAAGAAGAGACTACGTAAAGCAAGTAAAACAAATAGCTGAAGAAACAAAAGTAGCTTTACGCAACGCTAGAGAAGATGCTAGAAACTCAGTTAAAAAAGCTGAAATGCCAGAAGATGAAGAAACAATGTATTATGATGAAATCCAAGAATTAATCACAAAATACAACAAAGTAATCGATGACAAAGCCAAAGTAAAAGAACAAGAACTAATGACTGTTTAACCAGTCATTTTTTATTTTACAAAACTTTTTAAAATTTAGCACTCATATATTGACAAGTGCTAAGCATAATATTATAATGGTATTAGCATTTAAGAAATGTGAGTGCTAAAGGAAGTGATGATGTGAATACTCGTCAAAATGAACTTTTAAAGTTAATCGTAGAAACATTTGTTAATACAGTTCAACCAGTAGGTTCAAAAGCACTAGTTAAAAAATTAAAATGCTCAAGTGCTACAATAAGAAATGATATGGCATATCTAGAAAGTTTAGGCTATTTAGAAAAAAAACATACATCTTCTGGTCGTGTTCCTTCTGAAGCAGGGTATAAGTATTATGTAGATAACTTAATGAAACCAAAAGAAATTTCTGGTGAAGCAGTCTTAAAATTACAAACTATCTTAAATAATAAAGATCTTGCCGTTAGTGATGCGATTGTTAAATGTATGGAAATAATTAGTGAATTAACTAACTACACATCAGTAGTTCTTGGTAAAGAAAGTAAAAATAATACTTTAAAACAAGTAAGTATAATTCCTATTGATGATCATCGTATCGTTGCTGTTATTGTTACTAACACCGGTCATGTTGAAAATAAACAATGTACTATCCCAAACAATATTAGTATTAATGAAATGACAAAGGCTTGTGACTTAGTAAACAAAGCATTAATTGGTACTAGATTATCAGAAATAGATGCTAAACTTGAATATGAAATAAAACCTATCATTGCTCAAAGAATGAAAGAATACGAAAGTATAATGAACTTCTTTCATGAAACATTTAATGACTTTGCCGTTAAAAATAGTGATATATTCTTTCAAGGAAAAACTAACATTTTAAAACAACCTGAATATGATGAACCTGAAAAAATTAAAGGAATGATTAGTAAACTTGAAAATATTGACTTAATCAAAAAAATTGAAACCAATGATAAAAAGATAAATATCTTTATTGGTGAAGAAAATGAATTTGATGAAAATGTTACTGTTATTAAAACAAGTTATAGTATTAATGGTGAAGAAGGAACAATTGCTATTATTGGTCCTAAAAGAATGGAATATGATAAAGTTGTTGCACTTCTTAACTATTTAAAAGGCTACTTAGAAAGGTAAGTTATGGAAAAAGAAAAGAAACATATAAATAAGGAAGAACATCATGAAAAACATGAAGAACATGTTAAACAAATTGAAAAATTAGAATTATCTTTAAAAGAAGAACAAGCAAAAAGTATGCGCATTCAAGCAGAAATGCTAAACTTCAAAAAGCGTAAAGAAGATGAAGTTGCATCATTTTATAAGTATTGCAATGAAGATTTAATTGAAGAATTACTTCCGGTAATTGATAACTTTGAAAGAGCTATTCAAATGGATACATCTGAAGATGCTTCTGATGAAGTTAAAAGATTCTTGGAAGGATTTAAAATGATCTATGGTAATTTAGTAAGTATTCTTAATAAAGAAGAAGTAAAAGAAATTGAAGCTTCAGGTATTGAATTTGATCCAAATTATCATCAAGCAGTACTAACTGAACATGATGAAACAAAACCATCTGGCGTAGTCTTAGAAGTATTACAAAAAGGCTATACATATAAAGATAAAGTTATTAGACCAGCAATGGTTAAAGTAAATGAATAATAATTAAAAATAAAAAAGGAGAGATAAATTATGAGTAAAATTATAGGTATCGATTTAGGTACAACAAATTCATGTGTTGCTGTATTAGAAGGTGGAGAACCAAAGGTTATTGTAAACCCAGAAGGCGATCGTACAACTCCTAGTGTAGTAGCATTTAAAAAAGGAGAAGAATTAGTCGGAGTAACTGCTAAAAGACAAGCTGTAACTAACCCAGATAATACAATTAGTTCAATTAAAAGATTAATGGGTACATCTGAAAAAGTTGAAGCAGAAGGCAAAAAATATACTCCAGAAGAAATTTCAGCTAAAATCTTAATGAAATTAAAGAAAGATGCTGAAAGTTACTTAGGAGAACCTGTTACTAAAGCTGTTATTACTGTTCCAGCATACTTCAATGATGCTCAAAGACAAGCTACTAAAAACGCTGGTAAAATTGCTGGCTTAGAAGTAGAAAGAATTATTAACGAACCAACTGCTGCATCACTAGCATATGGTTTAGATAAACAAGACAAACAAGAAACTGTTCTTGTATACGATTTAGGTGGTGGTACATTCGATGTATCAATCCTAGAATTAGGCGATGGTGTATTTGAAGTTAAATCAACAAGTGGTAATAACCATTTAGGTGGAGATGACTTCGATAAACGTGTTATGGATTACTTAGCATCTGAATTCAAAAAAGAAAATGGCATTGACTTAACTAAAGATAAAATGGCAATGCAAAGAATTAAAGATGCTGCTGAAAAAGCTAAAAAAGACTTAAGTGGTATGAGTACAACTAATATTAACTTACCATTCATTTCTCAAACATCAGAAGGTCCAGTTCATATGGATATCAATTTAACAAAAGCTAAATTTGAAGACTTATGTCGTGACTTATTTGATTCAACATTAGAACCAGTTCGTAAAGCTTTAAGTGATGCTAAATTAACTGCTAAAGATATCGACGAAGTTATCTTAGTAGGTGGCTCAACAAGAATCCCATATATTCAAGAATTAGTTAAAAAAGAATTAGGAAAAGAACCTAATAAATCAGTAAACCCAGATGAAGTAGTTGCTATGGGTGCAGCTATTCAAGGTGGTGTTTTAACTGGAGAAGTTAACGACTTAGTCTTATTAGATGTAACACCTCTATCACTTGGTATTGAAACATTAGGAGATGTTATGACAGTTCTAATTCCTAGAAATACAACAATTCCTACAAGTAAATCTCAAGTATTTAGTACTGCTGCTGATAATCAACCAGCTGTAGACATTCATGTTTTACAAGGTGAAAGACCAATGGCTGCTGATAATAAAACATTAGGAAGATTTGAACTTACTAATATCCCACCAGCACCAAGAGGAGTACCTCAAATCGAAGTAACATTTGATATCGATTCAAATGGTATTGTAAATGTTAAAGCTAAAGATTTAGGAACAAACAAAGAACAATCAATTACAATCACTTCAAATACTAACTTAACAGATGAAGAAATAGATAAAATGATGAAAGAAGCAGAAGCTAATAAAGCTGCCGATGAAAAACGTAAAGAAGAAGCAGATGCTCGTAACGAAGCGGATCAAACAGTATTTGCTACTGAAAAAGCTTTAAAAGACTTAGGTGATAAATTATCAGATACTGAAAAGAAAGAAACTGAAGATTTAATTGCTGACTTAAAGAAATCATTAGAAGGATCTGATTTAGAAGATATCAAAGCAAAAACAAAAGCACTAAATGAAAAAGCAATGGCCTTAGCAACTAAAGTATACGAAGAAGCAGCTAAGAATAATGCTAGTGCTAACCAAAATAATGATAATAATGACGGACAAGCTGAAGAAGCTGAATTCGTAAATAAAGATAATTAAGTTCTAGACCACTAGAACTTAACTTTTTGGAGGAATTATGGATTTTGATAAAAGAGAAGATGTAAGTAAAGAATATACTTGGAATTTAACAACAAGATATAAAACTGATAAAGCTTGGGAAAAAGAATATGACGCCTTAAGAAAAGAGGTTCATATTATGAAAAAATATCAAGGTAAACTACTAAAAAAACCAGAAATATTAAAAGAAGCTCTAGACACATATTATGACTATGAAACCAAAATAGCTAAATTATACGTCTATGCTTCCTTAAAACATGATGAAGACCTAAAAGTAGATAAATATACCATGTATTTAACCAAAGCTTACTCATTATATAGTGAATTTATTACATCTTGTTCTTTTATCAGACCTGAAATTCTTAGTGGTAGTAAAACCACTTTAAACAAAATTCTTAAAAACGAAAAACTTACCAAATATCGTTTCTTATTAGAAAAGACTATTAGATTAAAAGAACATACTTTAACAAAATCTGAAGAAGAAATAGTAAACAAGCTAACAAATAATAGTAATGTCTTTGATAAAATAAATAGTATTTTAATAGATTCAACTCTTAATTATGGAACTATTAAAGTAGATGGTAAAGAAGTAACAATCACTAATAGTAATTATCGTAATATCATGACTAACAAAAATCGTAAAGTTAGAAAAGAATGTTACAACTTAATGTGTGATAAATTAAAAGAATATACAAGTATCTTTGGCGAAACTTTAGTCGCTAATATGAAATTATATAGTTCATTAGCAGACATTTATCACTATCAAAGTACGTTAGATATGGAATTGTTTGATTCAAATATTCCTAAAGAAGTAGTAGATAACTTATATAGTGTAGTTCATAAAAGATTAAATGTCTTTCAAAAATATCTAATTATGTTAAGATCAAATCTTGGTTTAGATAAATTAGAATATTATGACTTACAAGCCGACTTCTTAAATAATGATTTAACGTTCTCAATTGAAAATGCTGAAGATTTAATTAAAGAAGCAACTAAAATTTATGGTGAAAAATATCATAAAGTAATCGAAAAAGCTTTTAAAGAACGTTGGATAGATTATGCTTCATATAAAGGTAAAAGAAGTGGGGCATATGCTACAAGTAATTATGGTAGTACTCCAGTAGTTTTAACTAATTTTCATGGCAAATTTACCGATGTAAGTGCCGTTGCTCATGAACTAGGCCATGCCGTAAACTTCTATTTAAGCGAAGAGGCCAATGAAGCCCATAATTATGAAAATGACATCTTTGTAGCTGAAGTAGCTTCCTTAACTAATGAAATAATCCTATCAAACTATATAATTAATCATACTAACAATAAAAATTACAAGTTATTAGCTATTTATAATCTTATTGATATTATTCAAAATAATTTATTTGATGCTTGCCTAGAAGGTGAACTAGAAAATAAAATGTATGCTTTAATTGATCAAAAAGAAGAAATAGATGCTAATGATTTATCTGAATGTATCTTGTCATTAAGAAAACAATATTATGGTAAAACAGTTGAATTAGATGATAAAGTAAAATATATGTGGGCTCGTAGAAGCCATTACTATAATCCATTTTATTTATATCAATATGCTACAGGCGTATCAGCTGCAATTTATATCTCTTTAAGAATTATTAATGACCAAGATAATATGAAAGAAAAATATATTGATTTCTTAAGTAAAGGTGATACTGATTATCCAATAAATTTACTAAAAAATATTGGAGTAGATATGACCAAACCAGAAGTAATCAATAATGCTATTAATTATTTTGAATATTTAATAGATGAATTCAATAAAGTAAGTGAGGAATAATAATGGCAAAAAAAGATTATTATGAATTATTAGGTGTCTCAAAAACCGCTACAGATGCTGAAATAAAAAGTGCCTTTAGAAAAAAAGCTAAAGAATATCATCCGGACGTAAATAAAGATCCCGGAGCTGCCGATAAATTTAAAGAAATCAATGAAGCCTACGAAGTATTAAAAGACCCAAATAAGAGAAAACAATATGATCAATTTGGCTCTGCTGCTTTTGAAAATAATGGTGCCGGAGGCTTCGGTGGATTTGGCGGCTTTGGTAATGGTAACTTTAGTGGTGGTTTCGGTAATTTTGGCTTTGATGATTTTGATTTAGGAAGTATCTTTGATTCATTCATGGGTGGAAGCTCATCAGGAAGAAGAAAATCATCACCATCAGCTACCAAAGGAGAAGATGTTTTAGTTAAATTAAATCTAACCTTTGAAGAAGCAGTCTTTGGTTGTGAGAAAACCTTTAAAATAAATATTAAAGAAAATTGTCCAAAATGTAATGGTAAAGGAGGATTAAATCCTCATACCTGTTCAAGATGTAACGGTAAAGGACGTATCGTTCAAGAACAAAGAACCATTTTAGGAGTAATTCAAACTCAAACTGTTTGTCCATCATGTCATGGCAGTGGCGAAGAATTTGAAAGCGTCTGTTCATCATGTCGTGGTGTTGGTAAACTTAAAACTGATAAAAACATCACTTTAAGAGTCCCAAGTGGTATCGAAACTGGTGATCAAATGCGTATGAGTGGTAAAGCATCAAGTGGAACCAATGGTGGACCAAACGGCGATGTCTATATCGAATTTACTGTTAAAAACCATCCATTATTTAAAAGAGATGGTAAAGATATTTACTTAGTAGTTCCCTTAACAATTACTGAAGCAACCCTTGGTTGTGAAAAAGAAATTCCCACTCTAGAAGGAACCACAAAAGTAAAATTCCCATCAGGAACCCAAAACAATGAACAAATTAAATTAAAAGGAAAAGGCGTTAATGATGAGAAAGTAGGTAAGTTAGGGGATATGTATATTATTACTAACGTTATAATTCCTACTAAATTAGATCGCAACCAAAAAGCATTATTTGCTGAACTAGATAATACAACCTTAACAAATGAAGATGCCTTTAAAAATTTTAATAAATATTTATAAAAAACTTCATAAAATTATGAAGTTTTTTCTTTTATATGATAGAATTATAAGAGGTGATTAATAATGGATAAATTAAAAGAAATAGATTATAAGAAAGTATTAAAAGAATCATATCCTTATTTAATAATAATTGTAGTTATCTTATTAGTAAGAGCATTCTTATTTACCCCAATTATTGTTAATGGTACAAGTATGTATCCAACTCTAAAAGAACACGATATGATGATTTTAAATAAAATATCTTTAAGAGTTAATGGTTTAGAACGCTTTGACATCGTAGTAGTTGATAATGAAGATTATATAATTAAAAGAGTTATTGGCCTTCCTGGTGAAACTGTCGCATATTATGATGGTAAATTATATATTAATGGAAAACACATGGAAGATAACTATGCTACATCTACAACTAAAGATTTTGATCCTGTAAAATTAGGAAAAAATGAATACTTTGTTTTGGGTGATAATCGTGAAGTATCTAAAGATAGTCGTACTATTGGACCAGTAAATATTAAAAACATAAAAGGAAAAGCATCTTTAAGATTAGTTCCTTTTAATAAAATAGGAATTGTTGAATAATGAATAACTTTTTAATTGTTACTAATTCATATAACTTATTTAATGAAGAATTAAATAAAACATCTAATAATATCACTAATATTATTAATTTTAATTATGATGAAACAACTCCTGGTGAAATAATTGAAGAATGTAACTATACCTCACTTTTAGATGAAGATAAATTAGTTATCGTCAAGCACTTTAAAACTGATGCTTTAAGCAAAGAATTAATCAAATACCTAGAAAACCCCAATCCTAGAACTAAACTAGTCTTAAATGCTTTAGAAATAGATAAAAGAAGTGCTTTTTATAAAAAAATTAAAGAAAAAGGTAAAGTAATCGAACTAGGAGAACTAAAACCATCAGAACTATCAACTAAAATAAATAACTATTGTAAAACTAAAAATATCACAATTGATTATAACGCTGTAAATACCTTAATAATGTATTCATTAAATAACTATGATTTATGTTTAAGTGAAATTGATAAATTATCAGTCATAACTAATAAAATAACTGAAGATATTATCAACGAATACACTCCTAAATTAATAGGGGATGAAAATTTTGATTTATGTGATGCCATAACATCACAAAACATCAAAAAAATAGTCCCATTATTAAAAGACTTTAGAGATACCAAAAGTGAAGTAATTCCATTTGTTGCTCTTTTAGCAAGTCAATATCGTCTAATATACATTACAAAAACTGTTAATAAATCTCCCGAAACTCTAGCTAAAGAATTATCAGTTCATCCATATCGTTTAAAATTAGCTAAAGAAAAAGCAATTAAATACACTAAAGAAGAGTTAGAGCAAATCTTAATTAATATCTGCGAATTAGATTATAATCTTAAAACTTCCAATATCGATCCATACATCTTACTAGAAAATTTCATCATGCATATCTAAAAGGAGAAAAATGAACGTTATCTTAAAATAAAATACTTCACATGGTAAACATTCAGACTATAACATCGGTGGTTTTAAAATAAAAGATAATATTATTGGTCAAATAATTCCAACTACAACAGCATCTTATAAAAACGTTGATAAAAGAACAACCAGATAATGCATGTATTGGATTACCACTTGGAAATCAATCAAGTCAGTGGTTCGCACTTTTATATCTAAATAAAATAGAAAAAATATGTAATGATTTATTAGATTTAGAATTGAATGAAAAAACTCAAATAGGAATGGTAAAAAATGGAATAGATTTTTTAGGTTATAGACATATTTTAAGTAGTTCAGGTAAGATTATTGTTAAACTAAGATACTCTTCAAAAAGGCGTTTGAAAAAACATTTAAAAACTGTAAATAAATTATATAATAAGGGAATAGTTAATGATGAATATGTATATCAAAAAAACTCTTTAAATTGCCTTAAAATCTGTTAAAAAAGATAAAAATCTGTTATGATATACAAATGGTGATTTATATATGAATAACTTTACATTTTTAACTGATGAACAAATATTTGGAAATAATCAGTTAGATATTATAAGTAGGTATGGTACAAAATGTGCTATAACTGATTTTTCTATTTTATTAGGTGGTTATGTTACATCATATTATTATACTAGTGAAGGAAATACTAGAAAAGATAGAACTGGTTGGTGGTGGACAAAATCATCTGATGGGGATAATGACGCGATCGTCGTTAGCAAAAGTGGTGATAGAAGTTGGTTCAATGTTAGTAAACGCAGTGGTGGGTATCGCCCAGCTTTACCTTACTCTTCAATCCAATCAATCTCCTCGAACGGATTGAGAGGTGCCAATGGAATTAAGGAAATTGAATATGGCGAATATCCACAAACAATTGTTGATGAAAATTATTCACGTGAACTAGAAAGAGCGTATAATAATAGAAGTTTAGGAACTACAGGCAAAAATTATACAACAGATTCAGTTAGATACCAAGATACTGATACAAGTTTTAGAGCAAGAACTCATACTGAATATGAATATAATGGAAGTAAATATATCCGTTTTGTTGGTGATTTAAACTGTGAAGGAGAAGTCTTGTCTGATGGTAGAACAATAGAAACAGGTCAAGCATATTGGGTTCGTGTTGAACCAATAACTTGGCTAGTAGATGAAAGAGCAAATATAGCACTTTCAAAGAAATTAATTTTTTCCGGATTACAATTTAAAAATCGCAGAGACTACAAAGGAGATTTTGATAGAACTGATATAAAACAATTTATGGATAATTATTTCTCAAAAGAAATAGTAACTGACAAGGTTTATTCGCAAACTACATCAGTAGAACAAACTCAAAGTATAGAAGGAAAAGAACCGGTAAGAAAACAAAATCCTTATGGTTTCAATTTTGATGAAGTATCAGAAGAAGATATAATAAGAGGAGCAGTAGAAAGTAATGTTTCAGTATTCTTACATGGTAGATCAAGTGAAGGTAAATCAGCAAGAGTAAAACAATTAGATCCAGATTGTGAAATAATATATATGAGAAATGCAACTCCTGATAGTTTAAATGGAAAAAGTGTTTATAACGCTGCAACAGGAGAAATGATTGATGTACCACCAACATGGTATTCAAAAGTAAAAGAAAAATGTGAAGCTGAACCAGATAAAATTCATATTATATTCTTTGATGAACTTACAAATGCACTTCCTTCCATACAAGGTATGGCATTTAACATAGTATTAGATGGTGAAGTAAATGGTAAATGGAAGTTACCACCTAATGCAAGAATAGTTGCTGCAGGAAATGATTTAAATGATTCATTAGCTGCAAATCGAATGGCAGAACCATTATTCAACAGATTTGCTCACGTTTATATTAATACTACAGTAGATAGTTGGTTAAAGTGGGCATCTATACCTAAAGAAAAATATGAGAGATTAGATTATAAAGAGGAAGAACCAGAGACAAAAATTCATCCTTCAGTATATGCTTACATAGCATATAAATCTTATAGTGGGCATGATGTCTTAAGAACTCCATATACAGGAGATAAACCAAATGCAGATCCAAGAAAATGGGAAATGGCATCTAAGTTACTCTATAAAACTAAACAACCAGAAATGTTAAGAGCATTGATAGGTGATGATTTAACAAGAGATTTTATAGCATTTGCAAGACAACAAGTAATAAGTGTTGAAGATGTAATTAATCATAATTATTCAAGTAGAGATTTAGAAATGGATGTATCACAAAAATTCGCAACAGCAGTTGGATTATCCTCTGTTGATGATGAGCATTTTGAAGTAGTAAGAGACTTTATGAAGCAAGTGGGTGCAGAACCAAGGGCTGCATTTGAATCTATGTGGACACATGGAGATGAGAGAAGATTAGAAAAACTTGCAGAAGTACAAATGGCTGATAGCTTATCACAAGGAGGAATAAGAAGATGAATAAAGAAAGATTAAATTTATTAGAAAATTATATTAAATCTGGAGTATCTCCATTATTGGTTCAAAACATACCTTCCAATTCTTTTAATAATTCAGTTATTATAAAATCAAATATTGATAAATCTGAATTAAATGGGCATTATGAAAATACAGATTTTTGTCCTCCATTTTGGTATAAAGAATTGTTAGATAAAAGTAAAACAAATTATGCTGTTTTAGTAATTGAAAATATAAATGAAATCCCATTAGAAGAACAAACTAAATTTATCGAGATACTTAAATATAAAAAAGTTAGTACATTTGAATTACCTAAAAATTGTTTAGTTATTGTTACTTGTTCTGATTTAACTGCTAATAAAATAAATGAAGAAGTATATTCATTATTAGCACAAATTTAAGGATAGCTTATGAACGTAGAATCTATTAAAAGAAGATTATTAGTTAAGTATCCTTTCTTTGGAAGTGTAGTAGCTAATTCTAATTTTATTGCTGAACCAGCAGTAGGAACAGCAGGAACAGATGGCAAAAACATTTATTATAATCCCAACTTTATTGAATCTATCACAGATGATCAACAAACGTTTATTTTTGCACACGAAATATGTCATATAGCATTTGATCACATTTTCAGAAGTGAAAGTAAAGATAAAGATTTATGGAATATTGCTACTGATTCGGTTGTAAATGCTTTTCTAAAACAAGATGGATTACCTATAGTTGAAGGTGTCGTTGATATTCCAGAGGCAATTAATTATGATGCAGAAGAAATGTACAATAAGCTTTTAGAGAAAAAGAAACAACAGCAACAACAAAATGGACAGGGTAATGGTCAAAATCAACAAAGTAGTCAACAACAAAATCAGCAACAAAGTGGTGGCAATGGACAAAACCAAGAACAAAATCAAGAAAAGCAACAACAAAGTAGTGGCAGTGAACAAAGTGGAGATGACCAACAACAATCACAATCTCAACAACAGAGCAGTTCTAGCGGTGAAAATTCACAAGAACAAGATAAACAATCACAAGAGCAAAGTGGTAATGGAACAGGTGAAGATTCACAGGAAGAAGAAAAACAACAAGATGTTGGACATGACACCCATTCTATGTGGGATAAAGCAATAGAAAAGAGGCATCAAGAAGAACAATCAAAATCTAATTCAGAACAATCTGACGACAAGGACGAAGAAAAACAAAGTTTGTTAGATAAATTAAGTAAA
>SFSZ01000034.1 GCA_004563275.1 bacterium | reverse complement strand
TCAGGAAAAGACATTAATAGATTTTTCAATACCAGTGGATTAAAATATAGAGAATTAAAACTCAAAGACAAAATTCAAACTATGTCATATGAAGAAAAATTACAAATTTTAAGTACAGATGGTATGCTTGTAAAAAGACCTTTATTAGAATTAGATGATATAGTTTTAATAGGATTCAAAGAAATAGAGTGGAATACAATTAAGGAATGTAATTAATATATTCCTTTTTTATTTGCTAATCACCAAATGGTAGGTACGTTCAAGATTATTACTTTATCAGCTGCTATAAATGAAGGTAAGGTTAATTTATTTGAAGATCATTATTATGATGGTGGTTCTATAATGGTTGAAAATGCGAGAATTAAGTGCTGGAAACATGGTGGTCATGGTGCTGAAACTTTTTTACAAGTTGTTGAGAATTCTTGTAACCCTGGGTTTGTAGTATTAGGTCAAAGACTAGGGACTAATCTTTTATATGATTATTTAATTAAGTTTGGTTTTGGTACTAAAACGGGTATTGATTTAAATGGTGAATCTAAAGGTATTTTGTTTCCTTTAAGTAAGATGGGACCAGTTGAGACGGCAACAACAGCTTTTGGACAAGGTATAAGTGTTACGCCAATTCAGCAAGTTACTGGTGTAAGTGCTGCTATCAATGGTGGTACTTTATATAAACCATATATTGTTAAAGATATTAGTGAAGGTGAAACTAATTCGGTGGTTCTTTTAAATAAAAAACAAGTTGTAAGAGAAAATGTTATTAGTAGTGAATCTTCTAAGTTAGTTAGAATGGCTTTAGAAAGTGTTGTATCTAATGGAACGGGAAGAAATGCTTTTATTGAGAATTATTTAGTTGGTGGTAAGACTGGTACTGCTCAAAAGGTTAAAGATGGAAGATATATGGTAGGTAATTATATTGTTTCTTTTATGGGATTCATGCCTGCAGATAATCCTTCTTATGTTGTTTATGTAGCAATTGATAATGCGAAAGGGATAACTCAGTATGGAGGGACAGTAGCAGCTCCAGTAGTTAAAAATATTATGCTTAGTATAATAGATTATAAAAATATTAAAGAAACTGATGATAAAAAAGCGAGAGCTTATACTTGGCTTGATACTAAGTATGTAATGCTTCCGAATGTGGTAGGGCTTAGTTTGGATGATGCTAAAAAAGAATTAAAAGGTTTTAGAGTAGAATATAATGGAAATGGGGATACTATAATAGAACAATCTCCTAGTGGTAATAAATATGTTAAGGAAGGTAGCATTGTTAAATTAATGTTAAACTAAGTTAAATGAATGTAAAACAGAGTTTACATCAATGCTTAGGAAAGAGTATAATTGAACTATGTGAGGTGTGGTTATGTTAATATTAGCAAAATCAATTTTAGGATTAATGCTTGGTTTTGTACTTGCTTTAATTGCAGGATTTATTTTAATTCCTTTATTAAAGAAATTACATATTGGTCAAAGTGTTAGTCATTTAATTAATGCAAGACATTTAAAGAAGGATGGGACTCCTACTATTGGAGGGTTAATATTTATTATTCCAACTATTTTAATAATGTTTTTACTTTATTTTAGAAAGAGTGTAGATTTAACTCCTAATTTAATAATTCTAATGTTTGTATTTTTATCTTATGGATTGTTAGGTTTTGTAGATGACTTTTTAAAGGTAAGATATCATAATAATAAGGGACTTCCTACTTTAGTAAAACTTGCTTTACAGACTGTAATTGCAATTGTGTTCTACATTATATTTAAGAATAATGGGGGAGAATCAACTTTAGTTATTACTTCACTTGGTCTTAATATTAATTTAGGATGGGCTTATGGTTTATTTATTTTACTTGTTTTAGTTGGAACTACGAATGCGGTAAATATTACTGATGGTTTAGATGGTTTAGCTGGTGGATTATCTGCTTTAGCATTTATGGCTTATGGTGTAATTGCTTGGGGTACTACTTGGCTTAGTGGATATCAAGATATTGCAATATTCTCATTTGTATTAGTTGGATCTTTAATTGGATTCTTATTCTTTAATGCTTATCCAGCTAAAGTATTTATGGGAGATACTGGTTCATTAGCTTTAGGTGCAGCTTTAGCTACTATTGCTATTTTAACTAGACATGAAATGTCTTTAATCTTAATTGGTGGAGTATTTGTTATTGAAACTTTAAGTAGTTTAATTCAAATAATTGCGATTAGAAAATTTCATACTAAAGTATTTAAAAAAGCACCGTTACATCATCATTTTGAAGAGTTAGGATGGGCTGAAACTGATATTGTTAGAGTATTCTGGACCGCAGGATTCTTACTATCAATGATTGGTATAATTTATGGTGTATGGTTATAAAAAAGATTCAGAAGTTACTGAATCTTTTTTAGTTCATTAATTAAGTTGTCAATGTCTATTATTGGTATTCTAGTTGAAGGATATTCTTTTTATAGATTAAAAGCGTTAATTGCCATAGAATTGCTAATAATATTTTTATCTTTCATTAATTTCATTATTATCTATTTTTAAGATCAAATGACCTAATTCATGTGCTATTGTGAATCTTTGTCTAGCTCCATCTTTTATATCATCTAATAAAACAATGATAGGAACATTTGAAACGAATTCACTTAATCCATCAAAATTATTAAATTGATTATTAGGATTTTTAATTTGGATAATAATGATTCCAAGGTTTTCTAAAATATTAATCAAATCTGATATTGGTTGCATATTAGATATATTAATATAATTTCTAAAATCATTAGCGGCTTGTTCGGACTCTAAAAAATTATTTACTGAATATTGTTTAAGTTTTATATTATTAGAATCTAACTCATTCATTTCTCTAACTTCTAAATATTTAGATACTTCTTGTGTAGTTAAATCTTTGAGTAATTCTAACTTTTGTCCAGAAAAGTAGAAGTGTAAACTAATTAAATTATTTAAAGCGAATAAAATAAATTATATTTTATTTATATGTTACAATAAAATTGCTTAATAGGATAGAGTGGTTAGTTAATGAGTTCTAGTCAAACTATTAGCTAACCGGTTATATTAGATATAACGATTAAATAGTTACGTGGTAACCTCTATAAATACCGAGATGGTCTTATTACTATTAAGTTATGATATCATAGAGAGAAAGAAAACTCTTAGAATAAGCGGTTGTTACTTTGACTAGGTAAAACTGATTAAACTTGAAGAATAGCATTTTGTCAGTGCTATTTTTTTAATGGGTAAAACATAAAATTAAATGGGTGATACTATGAAAAAGAGAAACCTTTTAATTTTTGGTAGTATGTTTTTTTTGGGGTTATTTGGGGTTATTATGATTTATTCTTCATCTTCGGTATGGAGTTTATATAAATTTAATGATGCTTTTTATTATGTGAAACATCAATTGATATTTTTTGTTATTGGGATTATTGTGGTTTTAATTTTAAGGGAATTTGATTATCGTTTTTTTTATAAATATTCTAATGTTATTTTGGGAATATCTTTTTTATTACTTGCTTTAGTAATCATTCCTGGTATTGGTCAAGTTAGGAATGGTTCAAGGAGTTGGTTTGGAATTGGTAGTCTTGGTATTCAGCCTTCTGAGCTTTCTAAGCTGGCTTTAATTATTTTTACAGCTAAATACTTATCTAATAATGAAAAGGAGCTTAGAAGTGTTAAAAATGGGGTATTTCCGATTATTTTAATTATATTTGTATTCTTTGGTCTTATTATGTTAGAACCTGATTTTGGAACGGGTATGGTTATTGTTGTTACATTACTTTGTATGTTATTTGTATCTAATATTAAAATATCTTTTTTTGTAGGAATGGGAATACTTGGTCTTTTAGGAATTGTTGGTCTTATAATTATTGCACCATATAGAATGCAGAGAATTGTATCTTTTTTAAATCCTTGGGTTGATCCATTGGGTAGTGGATTTCAAATTATTCAAAGCTTATATGCGATAGGGCCTGGTGGCTTATTTGGATTAGGTTTTGGTAATTCGATTCAAAAACATTTTTATTTACCAGAACCTCAGACTGATTTTATTTTTGCAATTATATCTGAAGAATTTGGATTTGTAGGAATTATAATTATTGTTAGTTTATTTTTTATATTATTTTATAATGTAATGAAGTTATCTTATTCTTGTAATGATTTATTTGCTAAATATTTATCTTTTGGACTTATTATGGGAATTATGATTCAGATGGTTTTAAATATTTGTGTAGTTATTGGTTTAGTACCAGTAACTGGAGTTACTTTACCTTTTATAAGTTATGGTGGTTCTAGTTTACTTATTAGTATGGCAAGTATTGGAATTATCTTAAATATTTGTAGTAAAAATTAGTTCTTGTATGTTTTGAAACATACAAGAAAACATACAAGAAGATTGACTGTGATAATTTATTATTTTATAATTTTTTTAAGAATTGTGGTGATTATATGAATTATTATGTTCCTCCTTTTACGATAACTAATGAGGTACTTGATAAGGTTTCTTCCATTATGAAGAAGATTGGTAAGTTAGATCATTATAATAATTTAAATAAGATGCCTAATTTAAGAAGAAATAATAGAATTAAATCTATTCATTCATCGTTAGCAATTGAATCTAATTCTTTATCTTTTAATCAAGTTAAGGATGTTATTGATGGGAAAATGGTTATTGGTAGTCAGAAAGAAATTCAAGAAGTAAAAAATGCTTATGATGCATATTTAAAGATTAATGATGTTAATCCATATAAATTAAATGATTTAAAGATGATACATGGAATAATGACTAAGTTAATTATAGATGATGCTGGTTTCTTTAGAAAAGGTGATGAAGGGGTATTTGATGCGAAGGGAAACTGCGTTCATATATGTCCACCACCTGGTCAAATAAATGATTTAATGATTAATTTATTTGAGTGGATGAAACAGAAAAAGAATGAAATTCATCCTTTAATATTATCATCTGTATTTCATTATGAATTTGTTTTTATTCATCCGTTTTCTGATGGTAATGGGAGAATGGCAAGATTTTGGCAAAATGTTATTTTAACTAAATGGGAGCCAATATTTGAATATATTCCGATTGAATCGGAAATAAAAGAATTTCAAGATGAATATTATATTGTTATTAATAATTGTAATGCCAAAGGGGATTCGACTTTATTTATTTTATTTATGCTTGATATGATAGATAAAGTTTTAAATAAATTAATTGATAATGTTAGTGCTGAAGAAAATAATGTTAATTTTTATGTTAAATCATTACTTGATGTTATGGATGTAGGAATTAGGTATAAAACTAGTGAACTTATGAATTTACTTGGTTTAAAATCAAGAGTATCTTTTAGAAATAATTATTTAAAACCGGCACTAGATAATGGCTTAATTTTAATGACTTATCCTGATAATCCTACTAATAAAAATCAAACTTATTACAAATAATAATGGTAGTTATATTTAACTACTTATTATTATAAATTTTATTAGCACTCTATATTGACAAGTGCTAAAATATGAGTATAATATAGGTTGTGAATAAGGAGGTATAAATTATGTTTAATCAAAATAATGAAGAAGAAAATGTCTTACTTAAGTATGGACGTAATATAAATGATGATGTTAAAAATCGTAAGATTGATCCAATAATTGGTCGTGATGAGGAAATTCGTAGTATAACTAGAATTTTATCAAGAAAGACTAAAAACAATCCAGTTCTTATTGGTGAACCTGGTGTAGGTAAAACTGCAATTGTTGAAGGTTTAGCACAAAGAATTGTTAAGGGTGATGTTCCAGAAAGTTTAAAGAATAAAACTATTTGGGAACTTAATATGGCATCTTTAATTGCTGGTGCTAAGTATCGTGGTGAATTTGAAGAAAGACTTAAAAAGGTTCTTGATGAAGTTAAAAAGAGTGAAGGTAATTTAATAATGTTTATTGATGAGATTCACTTAATTGTTGGAACTGGTGCAGTTGATGGAGCTATGGATACTGGTAATATTTTAAAACCAATGCTTGCTAGAGGTGAAATTCATGTTATAGGTGCAACTACTTTAAATGAATATCGTATGTATATTGAAAAAGATGGAGCATTAGAGCGTAGATTTCAAAAGGTTACAATTGCCGAACCAACTGTAGAAGATACGGTAACTATACTTCGCGGTTTAAAGGAAAGATTTGAAATATATCATGGTGTTACTATTCAAGATAAAGCTTTAGTTAGTGCAGCTACTTTATCAAATAGATATATAACAGATAGATTTTTACCAGATAAAGCTATTGATTTAGTTGATGAAGCTTGTGCAACTATTAGAGTACAAATGGATAGTGTGCCAACATCTTTAGATGAAATTACTAGAAAAATCTTAACCCTTCAAGTTGAAAGAGAAGCTTTAAAGAAAGAGAAAGATGAACTTTCTGTTAAGAGAATTGAGAAAATTGATAGTGAACTTAGTGAGTTAAAGAAAAAAGAAAAAGATTTAGATGATAAATGGAAAGCTGAAAAATCTGTTAATGAAGAGATTAAAAAAGTTAAATCTGATATTTCTAGATATTCTTTTGAATTAGAACAAGCAGAAATAAATTATGATTTAGAAAAAGCTGCTAAAATTAAAAATGGTACTTTACCAGAGTTAAAGCAAAAACTTGATAATTTAACTAAACAAAGTACAGGTGGTATTTTATCTGATGTAGTTACTAGTGAAGATATTGCTGAAGTTATTAGTAAGTGGACTAATATTCCGATTACTAAATTAATGAGTAGTGAAAAAGATAAAATTTTACATTTAGAAGAAAATTTAAAGAAACGCGTTAAGGGTCAAGATAAAGCTTTAAAATTAGTAGCTGATGCAATTATTCGTTCAAGAAGTGGTATTAAAGATCCTAATAGACCAATTGGTTCATTTATGTTTTTAGGTCCAACTGGAGTTGGTAAAACTGAAGTTGCCAGAAGTCTTGCTTATGAACTTTTTGATGATGAACATCACATGGTTAGAATTGATATGAGTGAATATATGGAAAAATATTCAGTATCAAGATTAATAGGGGCTGCTCCTGGTTATGTGGGTTATGAAGAAGGTGGACAATTAACTGAAAAAGTTAGAAGAAATCCATATTCAATTGTCTTGTTTGATGAAATAGAAAAAGCTCATCCAGATGTACTTAACTTATTATTACAAATATTAGATGAAGGTAGGTTAACTGATTCTAATGGTAGAACTGTTAACTTTAAAAATACTATTATTATAATGACTTCTAATGTTGGTAGTGAACATATTATTAATAATGAAGAAGATAAAGTTAAGGATGAATTAAATAAATATTTTAGACCAGAATTTCTAAATAGATTAGATGAAATTATTGTCTTTAATAAATTAAGTAAAGATAATTTAAGAGAAATTCTTGATGAGATTATTAGTGGTATTGAAAAGAGATTGGTTGATATTAATGTTAAAATTAAATTAACAGATCAAGCTAAAGATTATTTTATAGATAATGGTTATGATGAATTTTATGGTGCAAGACCACTTAAGAGACTTGTTAGTAATAAATTAGAAACTTTAATTGCTAAGAAACTTATTAATAATGAAATTAAAACTAATAGTGTAATTAATATAGATTATGTTAATGGTAAGTTAGAGATAAATTAAGGTAGAAAATTTCTACCTTTTTTTAATTATTTGTATGATACATTAAAAATATGGTAAAATTAACTTGGTGATTGGTGTGCTAAAACATAGTGATGATTATGATATTACTTCAGCAATTGAACTTATTTTAGTTAATTTACCTAATGATATATCTATTATGGAAAGTATTAGATTAATATATGTTAGGTTAGGTAGACTATTTTCTTATGATTATAATGTTGATAGTGATATTAATATTGCTTTAAGAAAAGTTGATTTTGAAAATGTTAGTAATTATCAAACTTGTACACAAATCTCAGAAATACTTAAGGCTTGTTTAAGTTATATAAATAAAGATGTTAAATGTGAAGTAATTGATAGAAATGTTAATGTTAGAGGGGTAAGAGGAGATTCTCATAGAGCATTAGCAGTTAGTTTTGAAGAAGATGGTTATCAATATAATTTACTTTTAGATTTAACTTTAGATTTATTTAGAATTCAAAGTGGAATGCAAACTAAACAATTTGCTTATACTACTGATGCAATGGGTAAGTATGATATTATACCTTTAAGAGAATGTGAACTTATGGATCGTAAATTGGAGCTTACTTTAGGTTATTTAGATGAAGAAATTAAGATTGTTAAGGATATTTTAGATAGTTCTAAAGCTTCTTTAGAAGATAAAATAACTTATATAGTGGCTAGATTTAGTAAAAGATTTATGGGTGCTCATGAAGCTTTAATGTATTATAAAGAATTATTTTTATCTTTAATTGATGTTCCTTTTAAAGAATTTAATTTAACTAAAGAAGAGGGAGAAAATGTTGACATGATTTCTTTATTTAAATTTGATTTAGAAGATAGAGAACTATACTTTTTATTAGATAAAAATAATGGGTTAGAGTTAACTAATCCTTTAAGAATAAGAAGATTACTTTCGTGTGGCAATACAACAAAAAGTGTGACTTTAATGGCAGCGTTTGATGATGACGCAGGTAGGAAGGTTTTATCGTGAAAAAACAAGATGTTTTTGTAATTTTGTTAAGTGCTTTAGTTTTTTTTGCAATTATATTTTATATAGTGTATAAACCTGAAAAAAGAGAAACATACTCTAAAGTATTTAATGGAATTAGTTCTAGTAATGTTAATGTTAAACTTAATAACAGTAATTTAGCAATTATTCATTCAAGTAAGTTTTATGTTAATGTTGATAATGAGCATTTAAATGTTTATAAAAGAAATAATAAATTATATATAGAAGAAGAAACTAACATAGATAGTGAAGATAAGAATGTTTATTTATATGTGCCAGAGGATTATTCTTTTGATAATATAGATGTTAGTATGAATAGTGGACATATTAATGGAGATGGACTTAATAGTAGTAATCTTAAAATTAATATAGTTAATGGAGAAGTAAATTTATCTAATTTAAATATATTAAATAGTATGGATGTTAATATTTTAAGTGGTAATGTTAATTTAAGTGGAGGAGTATCTAATTTAGCTTTAGTTAATGAAGGTGCGAGTATTTATTTTAATGGAGCTTTATTTGAAAATAATAGTATTGATAGTGTTAACGGAAAGATTACTTTAAAGTTAGAAAATAAAGATTCTTATAAGTTTAAATTTAATAAAAAATTTAAAGATGTTTTTATAGAAGATAAAAAGGTTAGTAAGTTAAGTTATGGTTATGGTAAAAATATTATTACAATAAAGAAGAATAGTGGTAATGTTGATATTAATTTTGTAGGTGATGTTAGTGTTTAAAAATGATAGTGATTATTTGGATCAACATTTTTTAATGGATGAAGATATTATTAAAAAATTTATTAAGATATGTGATTTAAATAGTAATGATGTTGTTTTAGAAATTGGTCCAGGTAAGGGAACTTTAACTAAATTGGTTGCTTCTAAAGTTAAGAAGGTTTATGCGATTGAGAAGGATGTTAGGTTAAAGGAATATCTTGATAAGATTGATAATTTAGAGGTTATTTATGCTGATGCGATTAAGTGTGATTATCCTTTAGTAAATAAGATTATTACGGCTATTCCTTATAGTATTATTGAACCTTTTATGTATAAGTTGTGTCATACTTATTTTGATAGTTTATATATGATTATGGGTAGTTCTTATGTTAAGAGTGTTCTTAATTATGAGATTAATAATTTAGCTTTGTTTACTAATTGTTTTTTTGATGTTAAATGGTATTTTGATGTACCTAGTGTGTGTTTTTATCCTGAACCTAAGACTTTATCATCAGCAATTAGAATTACTCCTAAAAGGGATTATAAGCCGTTAGAATTATTATTTAAGAATATGTATTTATTAGATGATAAGAAGATTAAGAATGCTTTAATGGAGAGTTTAATTAAAGTTAAAGGATTAACTAAAAGAGAAAGTAAAGATTTAATTAATAGTTTAAATATTAATGATGAACTTTTAGATAAGAAGTTTTTAAGTATATCTAATCAAGAACTTAAAGAATTGTATGCTAAGTTAAATAAAGTAGTTTAAAGTGAAGTTGTAAGATAAAAGTGTACACGAAAAAAAGTGTATGCTTTTATTTTTGCTATAATATTTATAAGGAGATGATTCTATGGCTACAAAAGG
>SFSZ01000033.1 GCA_004563275.1 bacterium | reverse complement strand
TTGATAATTGCTCACAAAAAATAGCACCTCCTTTCTTGAGGTACTATTTTACATATTTGTTGCTTTTTTATAAAGTGTCCAAATTAGGGTTCACTTCAAACGAATGTCTTTTAAATTACATATAATAAGATACATAAGAAATGTAGTAAGGCTCCGACATCTACAAAGATGTGAAAGATGAAATGAAAATATCTTTTTTTAGCTCCTATCATGTATAGTATAGCACCAACTGAGTAAGCAACTCCTCCAAATATTAATAAAAGAGTTCCAGTAATATTTAATGCATTAAAGATGTCAGGACCTGTTATTATAATGCACCATCCCATTAGCAAATAGCTTATCATAGAAAATATGCGATATTTTTTTAAATCAATAGCATTAAGGGTAATACCAAGAGCAGCTAATCCCCAAATAACTCCAAATAGAACCCAAGCTAAAGTGGGATTTTTTTTTCTTAAAGCACATAATAGGATTGGTGTATAGGTTCCAGCAATTAGAATATATATAGTACAATGATCTATTACTTGAAAGACTAACTTGGCAGTTTTAGGCTTAAGCCCATGATAAATACTAGAAATAGTAAATAATAAGATAGCTGATAAGCCATAAACAATGGCAGAAGCAATAGCATATCCATCTTTATGAATAGCAGCAAATATCACGCATAATACGAAAGAGGCTATCCCGATGGAACCACCAACAATATGACTTACCATATTCATTATTTCTTCACCTTTAGTGTACTCTGGTAATTTTCGATCTTTTAATTTAGTTCTCTTCATCTAATTTAAGTATCCTTTCTTTAGGCGGGAATAAGTTCATAATAGTATCAAATGCATCAATCCATGAATTTACTCTATAAATATTTTCTCCTTCTATTCCATGATTATATGGGGTATTAAAAAGAATTACTTTAGTATGTTTAGCTAGTTCATATACAGTTTGGGGATTATCCTCAATTATAAAGTCAGCTTCTAAATCATTACATTCAAAAACTTTATCTCCATCAGAAAAGAATAATCGATCATATGGTATTTCAGCATTGTCTAATAAACTTTCTGTAAGAGTTCTTATAATAAAACCTTCTTTAGAATCTATAGTAGCAAATGGTCTTTTAGTTACAATATTAATTTCAACACCATTATTTTTTAAAGCTGTTATTACTTCTTTAACATCTGGTCTTAAACGACTATTTTTAACTACGCTTAAACATATTTTGAAAAATATATCATTTAATAATTTATTATCTATTGTATGATGATGACCCATATTTATAATTTTAGAACTAATATTTTTAAATATCATAAAATCTAAATTTGTAATAACACCATCAATATCTATCACTGCAATAATCTTCTTCATTTTAATTCCCTCGTGTATTTAATATTTTATCATCAATCTAAGAATGTAGTCAAATAAAGTGTCGTATGATATGATAAATATATGTTAAATAAAGGTGGTTTTATGACTGAAAATGTACTATATAATTATTATTGTAGTTTATTACCTGAAGTGCCGGATTGGTTAAAGAAGTATTTAGATGTTCCTTGTTTAAATAGGCTTAAATATGTGGGGTATTTTTGTGGTATGGATTATGCATCAAAGGATATTTATGGTTTTAATGAGAAAATAACTAGATTTGATCATAGTTTAAGTACAGCGTTAATAACTTTAAAATTTACTGATAAGAGGGAAGTGATATTA
Organism: bacterium; assembly: GCA_004563275.1. The sequence goes on along the minus strand of SFSZ01000033.1, from coordinate 5,833 downwards.
GCAGCTTTATTTCATGATGTAGCAACTCCTTGTTTTTCTCATGTAATTGATTATATGAATAAAGATTATTTAAATCAGGAAAGTACAGAAGAATATACAGATAAGATAATTTTAAATGATAAAGAACTTTTAAAGTTATTAAAAGAAGATGGAATAAATCCAGAAGACATAATTAATTTTAAAAAATATGGTTTAGTTGATAATGATAGACCTAGATTATGTGCGGATAGATTTGATGGAATTATTTTGACATCTATTGGTTGGACTAAGAATATAAGTAGTAGTGATATTAGTGAACTTGTAAATGATTTAAAGATTTTTGTTAATGAAAATGGATTTGAAGAAATGGGATTTAGTAATTATAATATTGCGAATAAAGCTCTTTATTTTAGTGAAGAAGTTGATAAGTTATGTCATTCTAATGAAGATAATTATATGATGAATTTACTTGCAAATATTACTAAGGAAGCGATAGATAATAATTTAATTATTTATGATGATTTATATTATTTAACTGAAGATGATATTTGGAATATTTTAAATAATAGTGATAATGTTAATTTAATTAATGATATATATTTATTTAAAAATATAATTAAAAGTGATGTACCATTAACTGATTTAGGCAATATTAAAATAAGAGATTTAAATCCTTTAGTAAATGGGATTAGATTAAAAGATATGATATAATTTAATAGAGGTGTATTTATGTATTTTGATAATATTAAATCTTCTAGTGATGGATTAAGTTTAGCTTTAGCGTATTCTTTACCTAAGGGTGATGTAAGAGGTATTATTCAGTTTTCTCATGGAATGGCTGAACATAAGGAAAGATATTATCCTTTTATGGAGTTTTTATCTAGTAAAGGTTATATTTGTGTTATTCATGATCATAGAGGTCATGGAGGTAGTGTTAAGTCTACTGATGATTTGGGATATTTTTATACTAATGATATTAATTATATTGTTGATGATTTGTTAGATGTAACTAAATATGCGAAAAGTAAATTTAAATGTGATAAATATTATATGTTTAGTCATAGTATGGGGACTCTAGTAGCAAGATGTTATATGCAAAAATATGATAAAGAAATTAATAAAATTGTTTTATGTGGGACGCCAACTTATAATAAATTGGCTCCACTTGCTTTAACTATGGCAGAGATATCAAATGTTTTTGGTTCTAGAAAAAGAGATAAGTTTTTAGATAAATTAACTTTTAATAGTTTTAATAAAGGTTATGATTATAAGAATGCCTGGTTATCTAAGAGTAAGAAGAATGTTGATAATTATAATAAAGATAATCTTTGTGGTTTTACTTTTACAACTAATGGTTTTATCAATTTATATAAATTACAAATAGGATCTTTTAATGATAAACTATTTAAATGTCAAAATAAGGATTTAAAGATCTTAATGATTGCTGGTAGTGATGATCCAGTTATTGGAAATGAGAAATTATTTAAGAGATTAAAAGAATTTTTAACTAATGTTGGTTATCAAAATATTGAAAGTAAGCTTTATAATAGTTTGAGGCATGAGATTTTTAATGAAGATGAGTATAATGAGATATATCAAGATGTACTTAATTTTATAGAAGGTGTTTAGATGGATGATGAATTAAGAAAGGCAGCAGAGATATTAAATAATGATGGGGTTGTGGTCTTACCAACGGAAACTGTTTATGGAATTGGAACAAATTCTTTAAGTGATAAGGGTTTAAATAAGTTATATGAACTTAAAAATAGACCCGTAAATAAACCAATTAGTGTTTTAATATCTAATAAGGAAATGATTAATAAGGTTGCTAAAAATATTACTGAAAGACAATGGAAAGTTATAAGTAAATTTTTTCCAGGACCATTAACAATTGTTTTAGACAAGCAAGATTATTTATCTGATATTTTAACAGCTAGTCTTAATACGATAGGAGTTAGAATGCCTGATAATGAGATTGCACTTAAATTAATTGAATTAGTAGGAGTTCCTTTAGCAACAAGTAGTGCAAATGTATCTGGAGAGCCAGCTTTTACTAATTTGAGTAGTATTCAAGAGGTATTTAAGGATAAAATTGATTATTATATTGATGGTGGAGACTCTAAGATTGGAGTAGCGTCTACTGTAGTTAGGGTCACTGATGATGATGTTATTATTTTAAGAGAAGGAACTATTAGTAAAGAACAAATTGAAGAAGCTTTAAAATAGTTTTTTTGATGTTCATATTATTTAGTAATTGTTAATGAAAGTAGTAAATATTATTTACCGAAGGAGATAAAATGAAGAGATGTAAATGGTGTAATTTAAATAATCCTTTATATATAGAGTATCATGATAATGAATGGGGAGTGCTTAAGACTGATGATCATTACTTATTTGAAATGCTGATACTCGAATCTTTTCAAGCAGGACTTTCTTGGGAATGTATTTTAAATAAAAGAAAAGCTTTTAGAGAAGCTTATGATAATTTTGATATTGATAAAATTTGTAATTATAATGAAGATAAAATTAATGAATTGATAAATAATAAAAAGATAGTAAGAAATAAATTGAAAATAAAATCAAGTATAAATAATGCTATAATATTTAGAGATGTTGTAAAGGAATATGGTTGTTTTTATAATTATATTAAAACTTTTACAGGTGGAAAAATATTTTATGAGTGGGATAGAACAACTAATGATGTTTCGGATAAGATGTCTGCAGATCTAATCAAAAGAGGAATGAAATTTGTAGGAAGCACGATTATTTATTCTTATTTACAAGCTGTTGGAGTTATTTATTCTCATATGGAAGATTGTTTTATGTTTAAATCTAGATAGAAGGTATTTTATGAAATATAGTAAGATTAAAGTAAAAGAACTTTTAAGTGGTGATTTGGGAAATGTCAGTACTGATGAAAATTACAAAAACTTATTATTTAATAAGAATGTAAGTAATAATTTATTATTAGAAGATATATGTTTTGAAAATTGTATGTTTGATAATATTGATTTTGGTAATATTAAACTTGTAAATGTTTCTTTTGTTAATTGTTATTTAAAAAATTGTGATTTATCTAATCAGGTTTTTGATAAGCAATTTTTTAGTAAAGTAGATTTTGAAAATTGTAAGTTAATGGGGGTTAGTTTAATAGATACTTTTCTTAAAAATATTTCATTTAAAGATTGCAACTGCCAATATATAAATTTATTTGAAAGTAAAATTAATAATTTTGTGATAGAAAATAGTATTTTTTGCGATTCTTGTTTTTCGGAAGCTGAATTTAAAAATGTAGTTTTTAAAGAAGTTAATTTTAGTAATAGTGAATTTTTAAGAGTTCATTTAAATAAAATAGATTTTACTGATTCTAATATTAGTGGAATTGCGATTGATTTAAATTCTTTAAAAGGAATGATAATAAATATGTATCAGTGTAAAATAATAGCTAATATATTTGGTGTAGAAGTGAGTGATTAAGATGTTAAGTAAAATAAGCATAGATGATTTTAAAAAAGTTGATATGAGAGTTGGAACAATTATTGATGCTTCAATAAATAAAGGAACAAGAAAACCAGCATATAAATTAAAAATAGATTTTGGAGAAGAAATTGGAATTAAGAATTCTTCTGCGCAAATAACAGATTTATATGAACCAGAAGATTTAATTGGTAAACAAGTAGTTGCAGTAATTAATTTTGAACCATTTAAAATATCAAAAGTTAAAAGTGAAGTTTTAGTATTAGGCGTAGATACTTCTTTAGGAGTTGCATTACTTAATATTGATAAAAATGTTTTAAATGGTAGTAGAATATATTAATTGTTAATGTTAGTTTCGGTTTTTCTATCTAAAGTTGGTAGAATGTAAATATTAAATTTTGGTAATATTATTTAAAGAGGGATAAACATGAATAAAAATAAAAGACTTAAAATTGGATTATTTATAGATAATTTTTATCCTGCTATTGATGGAGTTGTTATTGCTGTAGGATAATATTGCTAGGGAATTATCCGAAAATAATGATGTTGTCGTAGTAGCTCCTTATATGGGAGATAATTCTAAAGATTTAGATCATCATTATATAATTAAAAGAGTAGGAAGTATTCCAATGCCAGTTGGGAAATATAGAATAGTTACTCATAAATTTGGATTTTCTAATTCTTTTAAAGAATTGGTTAAAGAAAATTTTGATATTATTCATATTCATTCACCATTTAATATTGGAAAACTAGGCCTTAAAGTGGCAAAAGAACTTAATATTCCTTGTATATGTACTGTTCATACAAGATTTGATTATGAAATTAAAAGATTTACCAAAAATGAATATATTGTTAAATTAATTATGAAAGGACTTATGAATGTCTTTAATGTTTGTGATAAGTGTATTGTGGTTAATGAATTTTTAGAAGAAGAATTACATGAATTTGGTTATAAGAAAAAATCAATTACGATATATAATGGGACAGACTTAGTACCAATTAAAGATAAAGAAAAAGCTATTGCTTTTGTTAATAAATTACATGATTTTAAAAAAGACGAGACAGTTTTACTTTTCGTTGGTAGATTAATTGATATTAAAAATATTTTCTTTATTGCGGATGTTTTAAAGAAACTTAAAGAAGATAATTTTAAATTTAAAATGGTTTTTGTTGGAACAGGTCCAGATGAAAACAAACTTAAAAGTATAATTAGTAATTATAAATTAAATGATGTTGTTTATTTTACAGGTAAAGTAACAGATCGTAATTATTTATCGGCGTTATATTTAAGAAGTAATTTATTATTATTTCCATCTTTAATGGATACTTCTAGTTTAGTTAGAATTGAAGCAGCTGTTAATGAAACACCGGGATTGTTTATTACTGATAGTTTAGTTGGTAAAATGATTAATGATGATTATAATGGATTTAATTCTAAAATGGATGTAAATACTTATGAAAAAAGAATTATAGAAGTTATTAGTGATAAAAAGCTTTTAACTAAAGTTAGTGAAAATGCCAAAAAAACTTTAGGAATTAGTTGGAAAGAAGTTAGTAATCAAATATATAAATTGTATTTAAAGACTTTAAAGAAATAATATTAAGATTAGAAAGAAACAGATTTGTGTTATAATAATTTTAAGTGGGGTTAATAATAAATTAAAGGAGGACTTATGAAAGATAAAGAAAAAGAATTATGTCATTGCTGTGATTGTGATGAGTGTGAAGAAATGGAATGCTCATGTGAGTGTTGTGATTGCAATGATTGTGAGTGTGACTGTGAGAATTGCAATTGTGATGAAACTTGTGATTGTGGTTGCCAAGATGGACATTCTGGCAAATGCGAGAAATAAGGTATATTTATGTCTACTTTTTTTGTTTGAATTTATAGGATATTATACTAATAAAGAAAATAGAAAAATAGAAAAAAATAAAGATAAATAGAAATTACAGTTAAAAATTATATGCTCTTTGTGATATAATCTAAACACAAGATAGTAATTTGGAGGGAAGGAATAAAAATGAATGAAATAAAAATTAAATCAATTTATAAACATTTTAAAGGTGATTTATATTTAGTTGAAGATATTGCAACACATAGTGAAACAAAGGAAAAATATGTGGTATATAGAGCACTATATGGAGATACAGGATTATATATAATACCTTATGATATGTTTGCTTCTGAAGTCGACCACGAAAAATATCCAAATGTAAAACAAAAATACAGATTTGAATTACAAAATATTAAGAGTGTCAAAGAAAAATAGATAACAAGAAATTACAAGTATACTTTAAGATGTAAATAATTTAATATTTATATCTTATTTTTTTATGTTAAATTATTTACCAAGAGTTTAAGTGAGAACGGCAAATT
>SFSZ01000032.1 GCA_004563275.1 bacterium | reverse complement strand
GAAATATAGCTACTGATAAAATTCTTATTTTCCATTTTCAAATTTTAATTTTTTTTGGCGCTTAGCTTCAAATTTCCAATAACCATGATTACGATTTCGGTGTACTTTTTGCAACTTGTTTTGTTGGTTTTTTAGGGATTGTTCAGATCCTTTGATGATTTCTTTCTTTTCGTCCGAAACAAACCTTACGAATACATCATATAAAGCAATCCACCCTTCATAGGAAATTTCAGAAATAGATGAATTTATCAAAATTTTTATTTGTTTACAAATGCGTTTCTGCTGCTCGTAAGTAAATAGTTTCTTGGTTTTTTCCTTAAAAGTGTTGCCTGGAGCTGCAAAAACATATGATAGAAAATTTTTATAATCTTTGCTGTCTGCTACCTTTGGATTATCTCGCTTGTGAAAATGAACAAAACATATTCTCGCATTGGGTGCAGGACGAAAGTCCGTTGGCTTAAATTCATGGATTAATTCTGAAAAATACCAAGGTTTATAAAAAAGAGAACGCATGCTTTCACTATAATAAGGTTGACCTGCATACTTTAAAAACGCTTCATATTGCATTATAAAATATATGTCCGTTGGAGAATTTTCAAATTCAAGTACTTTTTTCATTATATCAGCTGTAAGATTGAAGGGGATGTTTGCACAAATTTTATATTCTCCGCTATTTGGCAACTTATATTTAAGAAAATCTTGTTCGATAATTTGTATCTTTGAATCTTCTGAAAAAGTTTCCTTCAACGAAGCAGATAATTTATTATCATATTCAATCGCTATAATTCGTTTGCATTTTTTAGATAATTCCTCTGTTATAATTCCTTTACCGGGACCTATTTCGATAACTGTATCATCATCATTAAGATTAGTCTTATCAAGCAACTCCGAAACAAGTTTTTTGCTATGCAAAAAGTTTTGTGAATGTTCTATTCTCATAAATACCTCCTTTACAAATTACTATTTGTGTATCACTTTTATAATCTAATTATACTACTTTTTAAGGCATTTTAATAGTGTTTAAGAGCAAAAAAAGAGAACTACTTATAAAGTAATTCATCACTTATAAAACATCCTCTTAAAAACTATAATTCAAAGTCATCTCGACCTTTATCTTTATGTTTATCATTTTCTTTATTCCAAACATAATCATCTTTAATTGATTCAATAGTTTCATCACTAAATATTCCGTGTTCGTACATATCTTTAGATACTTTCCAATAATCCTCTCGTTCCTTTTCTTTACCAAACATCTTATTTTTAATGAATTTTACTAATCTTCTAAATAGATTTTTGAAATAATCGACCATTTCTTGTAGGTGTTTATTATCATTTTTTAACTCTTTAATCTCTTTGTTTTTATTATCAATATTTTTAGATAAAGTATCAACTTTAAGAGTTAATGCTTTATTATTTTCAGTCAGTATTTTAATCTTTTCTCTATTTTCTTGTAATTCAGTATCAACATTATTTAAGGTTACTGATAACATTTCAGTCTTTTTAAAATCTTTGTTAGTATCCTGAACTTTATCAACATAGTCTATAATCTTATTTCTATCACTCTCTGAAATAGTGTAGGTATTTTTAACTATTGGTGCTTTTTTTAGATTATTGATAGTATCTTTAATATCATTTGTAGTTTTATCAAGTTCACTAGATTTTTTACTCGCAATTTCTAATGCTTCTTTGTTCTTATTAAGTTCTTCTTTCATTGCTTGGTAGTTAGTCATATCTTTAACATTTATGTCTTTATTTCTGCCTTTTTCTTTCTTCTTTAAGATATTATTAAGACCATATTCTTTATTAAAACTTGCAATACACAATGTTCTCATTTTATCTTGAATAGTACGTAAACTATCTCTAGTGAAAACATCGCCTTTACCAACTTGTTTAGACATACCATTTTTGCTTTTATATTTTATTGGTACACCTACAACATGAAGATGTGGACTTGTTTCATCATAATGAATAATTGCACTTGCTATTTTAAAATCAGGAACTAACTCTTGTAAATCATTAAGTTGTTCTTTAAAGACATTAGTCATTTTATGTTTAAATTTATCATCTTTAGTGTCCCAGTATTTTTTATCTCCAAGTTCTATAATAATCTCACAAGCAAGATCGTTTTTAGTATTATCACTTATCTTTTTAAAGTAATCAGTAATCTTTCTATCATTTCTACCTTTATTTTCTTGCTCTTTGTTATATTCAAGTCTTGCTTCTTCAAATTCTTCTAAATAGAGATTTTTAACATCTTCATAAAGAGAAGTAGTACCTTTGATTATTTCTATCAATTCGCTATTGTTATCATACTTACGATAGTTATGTTTATCTACTCTTGATAATTGCTTTGCATTTTGGATAGCATTATTAGATAGAGAGGTAGAACCAGAAGTATTGTTCTTTGCCATATTTTTTGATGATGGCTTTCTATTTTTATCACTACTTAAATGTAGTGAGTAAGACAATTCGCTCATAAACTATCAACCCCCTTATTTATCATTAAAATATTTTCTTGCATCTTCTAAAGTAGGGAAGAACTCTTGATTCATCATTGCATTAGAATTTGGTTCAATATAGGTACAAACGATATAGTGATTAAAACAATTATCAGCATAGATTAAATACAAGTTTTCTTTCTCATCAATTAGATGGCATTTACCATATTTTAAATTATAAAATTCTCGTTTATATTCAAAGTCCATATATAAAATCACACTCCTTATTTTAAACTTATTTTGGCTTTGTCAAAATGTTTAACCCCCTAGGTATTTTGACGTACCATCAAAATTACCTCGTGGGCTAGGGCTTCCCTAGAACCCTTTTGACTTATTCCATAATGTTTTAAAGCTAACGCAATAAAACAAAATTACATAAGTCTTGGTAACAAACTATCGCCACTTTCATTGAACTTCGTTCAACAAAACGTGCCACGTTTGTTATAACTTTTTTCATTAAAAAGTTAGCAAAAAATCTTTTATGATAGATAAGTCTAAAACAAGAAAAGTAAACTTTTTTGTTTTAAACTTGCTCCATTATTTATTTAATTATTTCTAGTCAAGGGTTTCACGAGTAAATAAATTTACCCTTGACTAGAAGTATCATTTTTCATTGTTTCCATATTTACTGGTTTAACACCTATTTCTATTGGTATTGGTTCTTTCATATAGATAACACTATCATTGGTTTCATCAGGTATATAGTTAAATGCAGAATTTATATCTTGCATTTGAAATTCATCTTTACCACGAATATAGATAATTCCATACTTATACTCTTTCATTTTTATATCAGGGTCTATCTTGCAATAATCTTCAAGTGGGAATACTCTTATTATTGCTCGGTCATCTCTTATAAAGTTAAAATAGAAAACTCTATCTTCTACAAAATACGTTGCTTCTTCATAACCGACATCATAGTATTGCCTTAATCTCATTATGTGTTTACCAACTTCTTCTTCAGGTAGATAATTACTGAATCGGAGTTCACCAACTAAATTACCAAATAAAGCAGGGGTTTTAACATCAATATAACCTTTATCAAATAACTCATTACAAGGTTTGCAAATACTTTCTCTAAATAGTATTTCATCAACGTATATTAGACTATTCCTTTGTTTTAATTTTATCTCATCTACATATCTCATAATTAAATCAGATTTTTCTTCTCTAGTATAGTCTTTCCAAGTTTTAGTTCTTTTCTTATATTCATCTTTTAACTTAACTCGGTTAATATAATCAATATCTCGTTTTAAAAGTATATCTTGTGGAGTAAAGTTAAGTTCTTCACAACTATTGGTATCAGTTAGTTCATCATTTAATTTTGTGATAGCATCTTCAACAATTTTCTTTTCTTCATTATAAACTTTTAAATCAAATGCACCCTCAATATATGCTTTTCTAATACGTTCTAGTTTATCATTTTGTTTTGAAAGTTCCTTTTCTAATTGTTCTCTAGGTTCATCAAATTTTTGTTTAATCATTGGTAGGAAGAATTGATTAACAACACTATCATATTCTACTAACTCCTGTACGAAATTATCAAAATATTCATTTATAACATTTTCTTTTAAATTAACTTTGCAGTCAGTACAATAGTAGTAATAGTAAACATTACCATTTTTCTTTTTTGTGGCTTTTCCACCCATTAAGCGACCACATTTAGGACAAGTTAGTTTCTGTAAATATAGATAAGTTAAAGTTCTTTGATAACTACGTGAGTTCTTTTTCTTTTGCACTTGGCATTCTTCCCATAATTCTTTAGATACAATAGGTTCTACAACATCAAAGTAATAAGTAGGATGCTTTGTTCTTTTACCATGAACGAAATCACCTTTATATATTTCGTTTTCAAGTATTGCAGTGATAGAAGAATCTCGCCAGTTGTTCTTACCTAATACCTTTTCTTCATTTAGTAAATTAGATATAGTTTGATAAGAATTACCCTCATAATATAGATTAAATATTCTTTTTACAATATCTTTAGTAGAGTAGTCAATTACTAACTTCTTATCTTCGTGTTTATAACCTAGTGGTGCTTGACTTGGAATATGTCCTTGCTTAATCGCACCTGCTAAACCTATCTTTGTTCTCTCACTTGTTCTTTCTATTTCATTTTGACTAACACTCATTAAAAGTCTTGAAATCATCTTACCATTAGCATTAGTAGTATTTATTTCATCATTAGCACAGTCTAGGTAAGCATCATTTTCTTCTAAAAATGTCATTAACTTTTCCCAGTCAAAGATACTTCTAGTTATTCTATCTAGTTTTAAAGCAACTATGGTGTTGATTTTCTTACTTTTAATATCTTCTTTAAGTCTTTCAAATTCAGGTCTTAAATTGCCTGTTTTAGCACTTATACCAGCATCTTCGTAATAATCTACTATCTCATAATCTTTAAACTTACAAAATTGTTCTAGTCGTTCTTTTTGCTCTGGTAAACTAAAACCCTCACGTGCTTGATCTTCCGTGCTTACTCTCAAATATAGTCCACATAATTTCTTTTCTTCGTTCATAATTATTCCACATCCTTTCTAAAAAAATAAGAGATAAAAGCCCATAGATACATCTACTACCTTTATCTCTTTAACTTATGTTTTTAAATTGTGTACTTCCAAATCATAACCCCATTAAAAAGATTTGGTATGTAAATTCCCCTTGTTTTCGCTTTATATGATAAGGTTTTAAAGAGAAAAAGTCAATATCATTTGCAAAACTCATTAGTGTTTAAGCCATATTCTTTATGTAATCTTCAAGTTCTACTAATTTAATCTTTTTACTTAAATTACCTACATAAATATCAGTAGAATAGTTAAATGCTAGAAAAGTAGTATTGTTTATAATGATTTTATGTGGTTCTAGGTAGTTCAAGTTAGTATTGTTTATTCGTTTGATACTACCATTGATAATCTTTGGTGTAGTATGGCAAAACTCACAAATAAACTCAATACGTTGTTTAAGATTACTTTCCATTTCTAACTCTTGTGTAGTAAACTTTATCATAAAAATCACATCCTTTCCTTATTAATTCTTTTGTAAACACAAAAAAATCAACCCGAACGGATTGATATGTATCTCAAGTTCAAACTATAAAAGTTCGAACAGAAACGTCACTGGAGCAAGTAATCGGAATCGAACCGACATCTTAGCCTTGGCAAGGCCACATTCTAACCGTTGAACTATACCTGCGCTGTATATATATTTTATCATAATATATAAAAATATCAATATATAATTTAAAAAAAAGTAAACTTTTCTATTCAAAGTTCACTTTTATATTTTTTATAAAATCATAATATTCACTCTTTTTATGTTTTACCATATAATATTTTAATTTAGTTATTAATAATGGCATGTTGTACACTTTAAATCTATTTATCTTTAACTCTTCACAAACTTTTTCAATTATATTTATAATAAATGTCTTATTATTTTTAATTAATAAAGAAGTGTTATATTTTTTAAGCATTCTTTTAAGAGTAACACTATCAAATAAATGAGTATAATAGTCTTCATCATAAGGTTTAAAATAATATTTTTTTCCATCTAACTTGTCTAGAAATTTTATAGTATCATAATAACCAAGCTTCATTCTATATTCGGATACACTTTTTTCAAATGTCATTATTGAACCTAAATCTTCACTTGGAGTAATAATATTAATTTTAGTTTTAGTTGATTTATCATATTTTAGTTTCCTATTTATCCAATTTCTAATAACATACACTTCATCATATCCATCTCTTAAAAACATATCTATTGGGCAATTTTGATATATTCCGCCATCTATATAATATTTATCATCTATTATTCTTTCGAATTTAAATATTGGTAAGTATGAGCTAGCAATAATATATTCAATCAATTTACCTTGTGGAATATTTTCTTTTGTAATTTCAACCGGTTTTCTATCACTTAAATTATATGTTATTAATCCAAAATCAATTTTACTTTTTCTTAATTTGTCTTCGTTAATATTTTTTTCTAATAACTTTTTAACATTTGTATTATCAACACCAAAGTTCTTTATAATTTTAGATACAGATCCTATTCCTTCTTTAATATCGTCTAGTTTAAATTTTTTATTCGAAATATCATTCAAAATTTTACCGTCTATTCCAAATATATATTTACTGTCCATCTCAGGCCATAAGTGATATAACCCTTCAAAATTACCGCAGGCATACAGTGCTGCATTTATAGCCCCAATTGAAGTACCAGCAACACCATCAAAAAATATTTTTCTTTGATTTAGTGCTTTAATTGCTCCGGCTTGATAAGCTCCTTTAGCTCCTCCACCTTCTAATGCTAATCCTCTCATAATTTCACCTCAACACTTTCTTTGTAACATTAAATATTATTGTTAATATTGGTATTGCTAATATTATACCACCAATAACATCAGAAAAATAGTGAACGCCTAAATATATTCTTGACACTCCAATTAATAAAACTAACATTATAGTTAATATAAATGTTGTTATTTTGACCTTTTTGTTGGATTTGTAACTTAATAAATACCATAAAGTAATATAAAATACTATTGATGTTAATGTGTGCCCACTAGGAAAGCTAAAACTTTTAGGAATATCTATTAATGCAAAATCAGGCCTTGGTCTTTGCGTTAACATCTTTGATACAAATACTATTAATCCAGAAAAAATATAACCTGATGATAATATATAAAAATATGTTTTGTTTTTAATAAATAATAAAATACATACAATAATAACAATTGGTATATACCAATCACCAAAATTTGTTAATATACTAAAAAAGTTTGTATAATAAGTGTTAACTATGTAACTCACAGAACTAATGATTTTTTTATCAAATGTAATTATAATATCATAAAAGCTACTATTCATTAGTATAGATGTAATCACTATTAAAAAGATAGTTAAAAATAAATACTCAATATTTTTTCTATTAAATACACACTTCACCATATATTAATTATAGCACACTTAATTAGTTAAGTATTAAAAAAAAGAAAAGACATATATATGAAAAGATTAAAAAGTTTACACCTTACTATATTAACTCTTCCAAATCCCCAAAAATCAATAATATGATTAAATTGACTAAAAGAAAAG
>SFSZ01000010.1 GCA_004563275.1 bacterium | reverse complement strand
ACGAAAAAAATTAAAAAAACGCATATTTTCGTGTTTTTAGTCGTGGTATAATATTAATATAAATTTAGTGTTGACAAAACTTAGATAGTCAATTTATCGCTTAGTTAGTAAAAAAAAACATAAATTCCAGTTTTGTTTCGTGTTAAAAAAATAATTATTGTATTATCATTTTAATGTAGGAGGATATAAAAATTATGAATCAAGATAAAATTGGTAAGTTTATTGCAAAAAAAAGAAAAGAAAAAAATTTAACACAAATACAATTCGCAGAAAAATTAGGAGTATCAGATCGTTCAGTTTCTAATTGGGAAAATGGAAAAAATATGCCTGACATGTCACTATTTCCTATTATTAGTAAAGAGTTAAATATAACAATAAATGATTTGATGAGTGGAGAAATTGTAGAAAAGAAAGAATATCAGCAAAAATTTGAAGAAAATATAATATATACAATAGATAATAGAGTGAAAAAAGAAAATAAGCTTTTAAAAATTGTTCTATTAATATTATTTGCTATTTTTTTCATATCAGTGATGTATGTCTCAGTAGAATCAATTTATATGCAATCAAAAATGGATTCATATCCATTAATACAAAAAATTTATAGTGATGATGTACATGCAAATGATAATGAATATTTTGAAAGAACAATTTATAGTTATGGGTTTTATGTGAAATATTTCTATAAATCTAAGAATACTGAGAAACCTATAGTTATTAGCAATACAATTGATGAAAAAGATTATGAATTAATTAGAAAAGATTTTTATTTATTTAACGGTCAGCTTTTTTGGTCAATACCTTAAATATTAAAATTCCAATTTATCGATTAGTTTATAATATACCAATATTTTAATCAAAAAAACTAAAATGGCATTTTAGTAACACACTACGATATTGGCAGAGCCAATAACTATGTGTGCCAAGGATAAACCCTTTGGAATCCCAATTGTGCACCAATACTACAAACTATTGTAAGTAGTAAAGGTGCTTTTTTTATTTCAGCATTTAGCTTCATAAAAAAATAAATAATACCATCGCCACTTTCATTGCTAAAGCAACAAAACGTGCCACGTATTATTTAATAAAAAAATAACCATACACACTTTTTGGGTATATGGTTATTTTTCTTTTAAAATACTTTCGTATTTTCTTTCAATTTCAGATATAAATCTTTCAATTGAATCTGCTTTTCTTAATAATTTTTCATCTACATTAGATTGACTCTTTAAATATTCATGAATATCTTTAAAGTATTCTTCTATATCCATAGCAATATGTCTTTTTTGATCGATTATAAATTCAGCATGTCTAATTTCTTCTTTAAACTCTCGAATTTTTTTATCATACATTTCATAACTTACTATTATTTCTTCTTCACCATATTTAACCGTTTCATCAGAGTATCCTGCAAGTTTAGCAGTTATACTAAATGGAACATCAAGATATTGTTCTATACCTTTTAAAACAATTATAGATGGTTTAACTCTTATACCACTTTCTATATTATTAATCTCAGTATGACTAACATTAAGAAGAGTAGCTAATTTTCTTGCAGATAGTCCTTTTTCTTTACGAGCATTTTTTACTAAATCTGCAATTGTTTCATTAGTTTTTTTCTCTCTAAACATACAATTCATCTCCACTAATAACTTAATTATATATGAAAAAAATTAAAAAGTAAATAAAAAAATGGAAACTTAGTTGACAATTTAATAATTACGATGTATTATTGTGTTAATGGAAACTAGATTTCCAAAAAGCAAGAAAGGAGGAATGCAAAATAAAAGACATCTTTAGGACTGATGACAATGTATGGAAAGACAAAAGGATTCCTAAAGAAGCTAAGTATATTTATAGTTATATATATTCAAAATGTTTTAACAGATATATAATCGATCTAAATATAGGAGAACTTCAACAAGTGATTAAAATAAAGAATAAAGGGTTAAAAAGAAATTTAGATATTCTGGAAAAACTAAAATATATAGTTTATAAAGAATATGCAAATGGAATGTATGCAATTTCCATTAATAACTAAAGAGTATTAAACAAATACATTAGTTATTACAGGTACAGTAATATGAAAGGATTATGTTAGTACCTTTTCTATAAGATATAGAATAAATGATAATTTGAAGATATACATATTTCAAAGAACTAGAATATAAAAATTATATATGTATATCTTTAAAGAAATCAGATTATAAGAAAAGTCCAAGTTATTAAAGGAGACTATTATTCATATAAAAGGTGATTTTATTATAGTTCCTAGAATAATATTTAATGATAAGGAAGTTTCTAAAACTGCATGTTTAGTTTTAGGCCTTATTATTTCTCTAACTTTAAAGAATAACTATTGTTATGCAAGTAATGAGTATTTAGCTAATTACTTAAATATTTCTGAAAGGACAATAACGGACTCGATATCAACACTTAAAAGATTAAAATATATAATAGTGAGGTATGACAGAGGTAATAGAAAAATATATCTTAATCAGGAAAGGATACCGAAAAATAATGCTACACCAATAGAAGAAAATTGTGAAATTGATGTAGCAGAATCTTGCTACCATAATATAAATAATAAATATAAAAATAATTATATATCTGATAAAATTGATAAAACAAAAAATCGAATAAAAAGAAAAGAATCTCTTCCTTATTGGTTTGAACATCCTGAATCAATTAAAAAGGTTGAAGCAACTAAGGAAGAACAAGAAGAAATGGAAAGATTATTAAATGAAATTGTAGAGGAGGATTGATATATGACTAAATTAATGAAAGGATATTATTATTGATTGAATAATAATAAGGGGGAATTTATAATGACGGAGGTAAAGTATAATGTAACATATAAATTCAAAACAGATGTAGTTAAGACAATAGAAGAAAAGAAAGAAATATTTAATAAAAAATTACTAAGTATAATATTACAAACTGAAAATAAAGATTTATTAGAAGCGTAATAATGTTATATAATATTAATAAACTTAATTTTAAGTGCGTTATAGTTATTCTAAAATTGGAGGAATGGCTATGATAGAAAAGGTAGGTGTATATTGTAGATTATCAGATGAAGATAGATTTAAAGCAAATAAAAATGATGATAGTGATTCTATAATAAATCAAAGAAGTATGTGTTTAAAATATGCTAATCAAAATAATTGGAACGTAGTTGATATTTATTCTGATGATGATTTCTCTGGTGCTGGAGTTGAAAGACCAGACTTTAATAGATTAATTAGAGATTGTGAATCTGGAAAAATTAATTTAGTGTTATGTAAAAGTCAATCAAGATTTTCAAGAGATATGGAAGTAATTGAAAGATATCTCCATAATAAATTTATTGAATGGGGAGTTAGATTTGTAAGTATTATTGATAATGCTGATACAAATGATATATATAATAAAAAATCAAGACAAATTAATGGGTTAATGAATGAATGGTATTTAGATGATTTATCTACTAATATTAAAAAGACACTAAAGAATAGAAGAGAAGAAGGTTTATTTATGGGAAGCTTTGCTTTCTATGGATATGATAGAGACCCCAACGATAAACATAAATTAATAGTTGATCCAGTAGCTGCAGAAGTTGTTAAAAAAATATTTAGTTTATATGCTAGTGGATTAGGTTATTATAAAATATGTGAATATTTAAATAATAATAAGATTCCACCTAGGTCTGTTTATAAGAAAATGAAAGGTAGTAATTTTGTATCTGGGAATTGTGATTTAAATACGGTAAGATGGAATCCTGATACAATTGCTCAAATGTTAAAAAATGAAGTATATATTGGTAATTTAGTTCAAGGAAAACAGACATCTTTAGGATATAAAGTTCATAAGAAGAAAAAAGTTGATAAAAAAGATTGGTGTAGAATAGAGAATACACATGAAGCAATTATTGATAGAGAAACATGGAATAAAGTACAAGAAAGATTGGGAAAACACGAAGCACCTATAAAGACAGGAGAAATACATTATTTATCAAGAAAAGTATATTGTATGACTTGTGAAAAGGTGTTTATGAGGAATGTATATAGTGTTAAGGGAGAAGAAACTGGTAAAAGAGCATATATGCAATGCAAAGGTGCAAAAAAATATCACACATGCGATAATAATAAAGCAATAAGACTTGATGAACTAGAACAAGTAATTATAAATGCTATAAATGATTTATTAGATAACTATTATGATGAAAATAATTTACAAGATTTATATTCAAAGAATAATATACAAGATACTACGACAGGTAAAATTAAAGTTATAGAAACTGAATTAAAAAATATTGAGAAGAAGATAAACGAAAATCGAAGTTATTACAGAATATTATTTGAAGATAAGATTAAAGGTTTAGTTGATGAAAGTATGTTTAAAAGTATGTCAGAGGAATATATGAAAGAAATAGAAAATATGACTAAAAGAAAAGAAATCTTATTAATTGAATTAAATGATTTAAAGGTTAAGAAAAATGATAAGAAAAAAGCAAATAAAATTTTAAAAAAATATAAACATATTGAATCATTAAATAAAGTAATAATAGATGAGTTTATCGATAAAATAATTATAGGAAATTATAATAAAGAAACAAAAACAAGAGATATTGAAATAATGTGGAACTTAGAGTTCTAAAACACTTATAAAACTTGGACTAATCTTATTAATTAAGTAATTAAAAGTTGGGACAAACCGATGCCACGACATGGTGGAGCTGATAATGGTGCATCAGGCAATGGTATTATTGAAAAGAATTTAACTTTAGATATAAGTAAATATATGTATGACAGATTTAAAGAATTGGGAGTACCAGTAAAGATGACTAGAACTAGTGATGTGGATTTGGATGCAAATGCTAGACCTAAAGTTGTATTGGATCAATATGGTAATGGTAAGGATGTAATAGTGTTATCTAATCACATAAATGCAGGAGGTGGCGAAGGTGCTGAAGTAATATATGCACTACGTAATAAAGATACTTTAGCTGCTAAGATAATTAATGAATTAGAGAAATCTGGTCAAGTTGTTAGAAAGTATTATCAAAGACGTTTACCTAGTAATACCTCTAAAGATTATTATTATATTATTCGTAATACTCCTAATACTGAAGCTTTAATTGTTGAATATGGTTTTTTAGATAATGTTAATGATGCTAATAGGCTTAAAAATAATTATAAAGATTATGCCGAAGCTGTAGTTAGAGCTGTAACTGAATATGCTGGATATAAGTATGTTCCTAAAACTGCAAGTGGATATTATGTTGTTAAAAAAGGAGATACTTTATGGAGTATTGCTAAGAATTATGGTTTAACTGTGGATAAACTTAAAGATATTAACAATTTATCTTCTAATTCTTTAAATATTGGTGACGTTTTACTAGTTAAGGATAATAGTGTTCCTTCTAATACTGAAGAACTTACTGGTTATGAATATTATACTGTTAAAAAGGGAGATACATTGTATGGTATTGCTAGTAAATATGGTTTAACTGTTGCTGAACTTAAAAAATATAATAATTTAGATAGTAATACTTTGGCAATCGGTCAAAAGTTAATTGTTGGTGAAACTAGTTCTTCAAATGTTTATGTTGTTAAGAAGGGTGATACTTTATATGGTATTGCTAGGGAATTTAATGTTAGTGTTGATGAGATAAAGAAAGCTAATGGATTAAGTAGTAATACACTTACGATAGGAATGTCTTTAATTATTCCTAGTGAAAGTAATGATCAAAATATAAGTACTACTGTGTATACTGTTAAAAAAGGAGATACTTTATATAATATTGCTAAAAATTATAACGTTAGTGTAGATGAAATTAAATCTTTAAATAATTTAAGTTCTAATGTCTTGAGTATTGGTCAAAAATTAACTATTCCTAGTTAGGAATGGTTTTTTTATGGTTTAATATATGTTATGATTATTAATAGAAAGGAATGGATATTATGGATATGTATGATTATAGTTATATAGGAGAAACTAATAGTACTAGTTCTTTAGCAGGTAGTTTAGTTTGGACTATAATTGCTGTAGTACTTGCTGTTATTGGCGGAATTGCTTTATATTTTACAATATTTAGTAAAAATAATGAAAAGAAGTATACTGGATTCATGGCTAAATTATATGAGTGGTTTCAATTTAAATATTTTGTAATTGATGATTTATTTAGAATAGCCTATATTGTTAGTGCACTTGCTTTAACTTTATTATCATTTAATTTAATTTCAACTAGTTTCTTATCATTTATTTTAGTTTTAGTACTTGGTAATATAGGATTAAGAGTTTCTTTTGAATTATTAATGTTGTTTACTGAGATGTGTTATAACATTAGATCTATTAATAAAAAGATGAAATAAAAAAACCATTATATAATGGTTTTTTTTATTGAGTTTCTTCAACAGTACTTGAAGTAGTTGTTGTAGTTGGTTCAACGACAGGATTGTTTTTACATACTTTAACATTTAAGGTCATTCCTTTTGTTATTAAAGTTCCTTTATGAACGTTTTGACTTAGTATTTGATTATTCATACATGTTGTACTTTCTTGATATTCTTTGGTTAGAGTTATTTCTCTACCAGATACCCATGATTCTAAATAACCAATAGTGCTACCTACAAAGTTTGGCATGGTTTCATTTCTTTGACCAGTTGTATAAATCTTACCGATAACTGGTATTTTGTATTCTTCATTTACTGAGAAGTTAAATGTTTTAATTAAGGTTGGTTTAGTAATTTCTAGATTTTCTTTCATGGCTTTTACTATTTCATCTAAACTTTCTTTATTATATTGGAAAGTATACATATTATAACCTTGGAATATTGTTAAATCATATCCTGTAAGATATGTTTTTTGGATGTTAATGAAATCGTTAGCTGAGAAGTTTTCACTTGTTATAATTGTTTTAAATACGTTATAGAAGTTTAATATTTCTTTTGGAGCCATATTTGTATCAATGTTATTTGAAACAGCATTTAGTACTTTATAAAATGTGTTTACATCTCTTATTGTTTTAGCTTTATTAGCGATAGCTGTTACAACTGCTTGTTGATGTTCGATACGTTTAAAATCTGATAGTGCCCATTGGTGTCTATTACGAGCATAAGCAAGAGCTTGTTCGCCATTTAAAGTTTTATTCTTACCTGGTTCGATAAATACTAAGTTGTTACCAAATTGACGATTTGAATTTTGTTCACAAATCATTCCTTTACAATCTACTCTTAAGTTTTTACTGAAATCTGGTTTATCAATATCCATTGTGATACCACCCAAAGCATTAACTAGAGCAACAACTCCTTTGAAGTTAATTTTTACATAGTAGTCGATATTAATATCTGTTAGGTTGTGAATTGTATCTATCATACATTTGGTGCCATAAGCTGCTGCTGAATTTATTTTGTGTCCTTTATTATTGTTACATGCGATAGGTACATATGTATCTCTTGGAATACTAAACATAGTTGCAGATAATGTTTTAGGATTAAATGTTACTAACATGATTGAGTCACCATTAAATGCGGCGTTATTTGATAATCCATCATATTCTGAGTCTACACCAAGAAGTAGTACAGTAAATGGTTCAGTTACAGATTTATTAGTTGATTCTACTGTATCTTGATTATCTAATTTTTTACTAAATTCTGCCAATTCTACGGTATCTGTAGCAATATTTGCAAATTTTTCCGTTTCTCGATATTTAATTTTGTAGTTTGAACCAATAAAGATCGCATCAACTTTTTTATCGTATAAAGCTTCTAACAATTTATAATAATCTTCATAGTAAACTATTTTGTATTTTAAATTATTTGTTGCAATATATTCTTGAGGTAGGGTATATCCTTCTATATCATTTTCATTTTTAATTAGTCCGATTGTTTTAATATTAACATCTTTTGATAGTGAGATTAATTTTGTTGTGTATATAACTTTTTCTTTACTAGTATTATCTACAATTTGATAAGTTTTGTTGATGTAGTAATATGCAAATACGTTACCGACGGCAAATATTAAGGTTAATATAGTTACTATGATTAATTTGGTATGCTTTTTAGTTATAAGAGTTGTTAATCCAAATATTAGATAAATAAATAAATATGTAAATAATATTAAGATAATAATGGCTCTTATAAAGGTTTCGATACCGGCAAGTAAAAGAATACTATAAGATAGTAAACAAATGCTTATTAAATATAGTATAAATGTTATATAAAAGGTTATTCGAAAGCCTAATTTTGTTTTATGTAATTTTTTAAATAAATTTTTGAATTTTCTATTCTTTTTCATACTAGCACCCTATTTTAGATTATACTATATATTTAAATATAAATAAAGAAATTTTAATACACAAAAAAACAAGTTTTACCTTGTTTTTTTAGCAAAATAATCAGATTTGATAACTGCATCATTTAATGACATTTTTCTTTTTACGATTGAATTATATTTTTGAAGTTTTTCATCACTAATTTTTCTTCCTTTATAGTATTCACCATTTGTTACATAAGTTTGACCATTATACCAAGAACCATCTGGGAAGAATACTAATGGATCATAATCATTTGATAAGATATCTCTACCAATATAATTATTTGGATAATATGTAATTCCGAATAAATTTAAAATTGTTGGAAGAATATCTAATTGTGAATTAACATTTTTTACAGTTTTCTTAATTTCACCATTATGATAAATCATAAATGGAGTTTTATTAATAAGATTTGTATCTGTTTCTTTATATTCGTCTAATAAATTTTTATTTTCAAGAGTATAAACATAATGATCTGTGAATAAAACTAATACAGTGTTTTCCATCATGTTCTTTTCTTTTAATGTTTCTAAGATTAAATTTAACATATCATCTGTTTCTTTTGCTTGAATTTTTAAACATTCATATTCAGTTAATCCTTGTTTATCTGTTAACATTGGACATGTACCTTTTGTTGTTTTGTAAGGCATGTGTGCAGAATAAGTAATTATA
Organism: bacterium; assembly: GCA_004563275.1. The sequence goes on along the minus strand of SFSZ01000010.1, from coordinate 33,194 downwards.
TATGATAATGTTTTTTTATTTGGATTAAATATTTTTTCATTAAATGTTTCATTTTTTATTAATTCGGTATCTAACCAGAATTCATTATTTTCATAGATACCTAAATCTTTTAAACCGTTATATGAGTCATAACCAAATGCTTTATAATTAACGCCTCTAGAATAGTACTCTGATGAGTTCATATGGAAAGCATTTACTTCATATCCTTGTTCTTTAAATAGATTTGCAAGAGAGTAAGCATAGGTATTTCTACTGAATGTATAAGCACTTTGATTGTAATTGTAAGCACTTGAGTAACCAGTATTAACCATGAACTCTGAATTAAATGTTGAACCACCACCTGATGTATAACTAAAATGCTTTGTAAAGTTAATAGAGTTTCTAGATAGTTTATAGAAAGTTGGCATGATATTTTTATCTAGTAAGAAATCATCAACACTTTCAAGTTGCACTATAATTAAATTTTTATCTTTAAAGATGCCAGTATATTTATTTGTTTCACTTTGTTTTAAATCTTTAAAGTTATCATTTAAAACTTCTTCTTCTTGTTTAGATAATTTGGTATTATCTTGCATGAAATTGATGTAGAAGTTTCTTACGTTATATTCAAACATACCAGATACCATTAAACTCTTATTGTTATCGTTATATGATGTGTATACACTTCTTGAATTACGCCAGTCATCCCATTCAACATTTTTACGTTGAGGTCCAAAACCAAATGGTAAAATAAATTTTAATGCGATAAATATAATTATGATTAAAAATACTTTTAGACCATTAGTCTTTTTAACTTGATCGATTTTTTTAATACCTAATACAGTTAATGCAATACTTGCTAAGAAGATAATTATAATCCATAATGGAATATTTAATAAAACGGTAGATAAATAATCAGTTCCTTCACCCGCAACTTGCATGACACTATAATCAAAGAATTCTTTAAAGTATGAGAAATATATACTATGAACTAAGAACATTATTAATGAGAATATATAGAAAACAAAATATATAATTTTTCCTATAATACCTTTTATGTTTTTAGTTAATGTTAAGATAAATGTAATCCATAGTAATGAGAATATATTTGGCATTGGATTGAACCAGTGATAATAGTTGATTTGATTGTTGTAGAATAATCTAAGTGATAAATCTAATATAAATAGTGATGCTCCAAGAAGAAGATATCCTTTGTTATTCTTAACAAATTTTTTTATATTTAAATTTAATTTTTTTATACATGATTTAATTTTATTGCCAATTTTTTGATATTGTTTTTTGTATTTATTGTAGAAAATTATTGGAATAAATAATACTAATCCAAGTAATGAAAGATATGTTCCAGTTTTAAATAATGGAGGATTATAAGTAATTTCTACTTTATGGGTTCCTTGAGTTATTTTAGCTCCGATAAAGGCTGTGTCAGTTTTAACTAAATCAGCTTTTTCTCCATCGATATAAATCTTATATCCTTTTTTCTCATATGGAAGGGTAATTTTTAAATATCCATCATTTTGAACGTTGATTGTACCGCTTATATATGAATCAGTTAATTTTTCTTGATTAATAACTAATTCATTAATGTTTGTATTTAAATTTTTAATTGTATTGTAGTCAATTGTATAAAATTCTAGATTACTTATATCAAATTCGTCATTTGTAAATTCAATGTTTATTGTTTTTAGTGGTTCGTTTGATGATAATACGTATTCAAATGTATTATTGTTATTGTTGTATTTCCATTTATCACATGAAAGGGCATTTGTAACATCATTTATTGTGATGTTTGAACTACAAGCATATCCACTCTTAGCTTTATTCATATTGAATTTGATTATTAAAATTTGATTTTTAATTGGGTTTTTTAGTTCGATTTCAGCATTAGCATTTTTACCAGCTTTAATAATGTAATGACCATCTTTTTTAGAGTATTCTAAATTGTTTATTTTATTTATTTGATATTTTCCAGTATATTTTTTTATTGTTTTATTTTTATAAACGTTTTCTAAACTTTCATCAACTATAACATAGTTTAATAATGCATCTAATGTTTCTGGATATGTTAAGTTTTCAAATTCTCTTTGACTCATTACTTTATTTGAAGCATAAGCAATAGGTAAGACATTTTCATTTTGATAAAGATTAATATTGTTTTCACTTTTAATTTTGGTGTAACCGATTGGAACATTATCGCTTGATGAAACAATATATTTTGTGCCACTATAGATATCAAATAATACATTTGGAGTATCTGTTAAGGTTGTATTATCGCGGTTTATTTCTTCAATTTGGAAATATTCTCTCATGAATTTAAGATAGTATTTATTAGAAGTTGAAGAATAAATTGATGAACGATAACCGTTGTAAGTTTTATTTGGTGTATAGATGGTATTGTCTAAAATACTAGTTCTATATAAATTGTTATCTTTAATATTTGTAAGATTATAATATGCTTGATTATTAATATTTTTGATATCACTTATTTTAAGATAATGTTCATTATATGAACTGATAGATGCAGTTGCAATTGTTATTAAAATAATAGGAATATAAATTAATTTTGGATGTTTATTTGATAGATATAAAGTTATTGTTACTAAAACTATATCTATTAATAAAAGTGGTAAATTATTTACTTTTAAGGCTCCTAATATAATAAATAAAGAAAGTATTAGTGAGTATATTATTGTCTTTTTTATGTTAATTTCTTTTTTAGATATTTGATTTAATAAGTTAGCAACGGTTAATATGGCTACTGGTAAAAATGGTATAAAGCATTTTCCATCAACGTACATTAATCCGTTTAATAAATAACTACTTGCGGGAATAAACATAAATAATGACATAATAATTGCTAAGAAAGTATTACTTTTTTTCTTTGATAAAAATAAGTTAACAATAGAAATTATATATATAAATGTTACTCCCCAAGAATAATAACTACTATAGAAAGTTTTATTAAAATTACTAAATGGAATTAATAATTTTAAATAATTGATTGATTCAGCTACATTAGTTGACATTCTTCCTTTTGATAAAGCATAAATTGTTGGAAGTAAGATAATAGCAGATAATAGTATAGATATTATTACATAATACATTATTTTAAATAATGATTTAAATGATTCTTTTTTAGTTTCAAGAATTTTGTATATTGTATAGATGCCAGTAATTATTATTCCTGAAAAACTAAAATAGTAATTTGTTAATATTAATAATAAGGAAGAAATAATTAAAGGTATAGTTTTTTTCTTTTCTATATATAAATCGACACTTCTTAAAGCTAATAACATAAATGGCATATATATTACAAACATAATATGTCTATGACATTGATATATATATGTTGAATTTAAAATTAACATTAGGGTACTAATGAAAGCTATTTCACTATTATATTTATTATTAATCCATTTATAAAATAGGATAGATGAAGCAGTTATTGATAAGAAAACTGCTATTAACATGTATATATACATAGGTATAAATGGTAATAAATAGGAAAGTAAAATTATAGGACTTAGTAAACCATAGTATGTAAAATAGAATATGTTTTGTCCCATTCCTAGATTTAAAGCTAAATGAGGAATAAGATGTCCTGTTTTATAAAACATACTTCTAAAATATTCGGTAATTACTATGTGTTGATTTGCCCAGTCTATTTCTGAACCAAAAATGTATCCTTTACATAATAAATAAATTATGAATCCGATTGGTATAATTAATGTTAATAATATATATAAATAATCCTTTTTATTTAGCTTTTTCATAAACACCTCGACTGCAAGAATTATACCATTTTTGGCTTTCTCGTTCAATTGTATTGTGTTAAACTATAGTTAAGTAGGTGGTAAGATGAAAAAATTAATAAATGGCAATAAAGTTTTAGTTATAAGTCATGAAGACGATATAGATGGTTTAGGTGGAGTTATTCTAGGTTATTTGGCTTTTAAAGACGTTGATTATATGTTAATACACGTTAAAGAACAAACTGAAATTGTTGATTTTGTAAAAAATAATAATTATGAAAAAGTGTTTATAACTGATTTAGGTTTAGATGATAAAATAGCAGATGAGATTAATGAATTAGGAATGAATATTTTACACTTCGATCATCATGAAACCAATGTGTATGCTAGTAAATATGCTTTTTCTACAGTTGAAATTCAAAGAAATGGAATTGGTACTTGTGGAACAGAATTGTTTTATTTGTACTTGAAAGAAAATAATTTACTTAAAGATAATGCTTTGATAAAAAGATTTATTGAAGATACAAGAGCATATGATAATTGGGACTGGGTGAAAAATAAAAATGTTGAAGCTAATGATTTAAATAAATTATTTAGTATTGTTGGAGATAAATTAAGAAACAACAATAAAGATATTTTTGATGAAACTGATAAATATTTAATAGAGTTACATACTCAAGAAGAAAATGAATTAATTGAATTATCTGATAAATCTTTAATTATTAAAGAAAAAGATGGATTAAAATTTGGAATTGTATTTGGTAATAAGTTCTTTAGTATAATAGGTAATACTTTATGTAATAGACATCCAGAATTAGATTATATGTTATTAATAGATCCACTTAATATGAAAGTTAGTTTAAGAAGCGTTAGAATTGATGTTTCTAAAGTTGCGGAATCGTATGGTGGTGGTGGACATAAATATGCTGCTGGGTTCAGTTTAAATGAAGAAAAATTTAAATCTTTATTAAAAATTATAATTAATAGTGATAAATAAACATTCATATAGAATGTTTTTTTCATACAATAAAATGGGTGATATGGTGGATAGTACTATTATAATGATAGTTGGTTTTATTGTATCTCTAATTGCAATTGTAACTCCGATAGTAAAACTTAATACTAATATAACTAAACTTAATATGACTATGACTTGTTTAAAAGAAGCAATGGAAGAAGTTATTAAAAATATAGATAATCATGAGAAGAGAATCATATACTTAGAGAGTAGAGTTAAAGGAGGTACTGATGGAGATTACAATTCCTAGTATTATAACTTTTGTCACACTTATTATGGGTATGATAAGTAAAAAGTTTAATATTATGAATAGTAAACATATACCATTTCAAAATGTTTTAATAGGTATAGTATCTGGTGTATTAGTTTTTTTAACTGATTTAGAACCAAATATTTTAAATGCTATTATTACATGTTTGATTGCATCACTTGGTGCTGGTGGATTATATGATACTATAAAAGCCAAAAGTAAGTAAAAGAGATTCGTCTCTTTTATTTTGACTTGACAATTGAATGAGCTTTCAACTATGGAGGGCGTTATGACAAAGAATGAATTTGTTTGTGATAAGACGGGAACTTTAACTGAAGGTGTATTTAATGTTCAAAAGGTTGTTTCTAAAGATTATAAAGAAGAAGATTTATTATTTTATGCTTCTGCAGCTGAATATTATTCTAATCATCCAATAGCTATATCTTTATAGGAAGCTAGTCAAAAAGAAGTTGATATTAATAAGATTAAAAATACTAAAGAATATGCTGGTAAAGGTGGCTATATTAATACTGGCTTCAATAGGAGTTGCAGATATGTGGGCAGCAGTATTTGCTGATGTTGGAGTATCGTTCTTAGCGATTTTAAATGCACTTAGATTATTGAAAAAATAATAATTTCTAAATAAGATAAAATATGTTATACTTTTGTTATAGTAAAGAGGGTGCTTTATGAAAAAAATATTAAAAGTGCTTATTGTGATTTTAGTTTTATTAGTTATTGGAGGAGTTTGCTTTTTTGCTTTTCAAGAAATTACTCCAGTTGATGATACTAAAAAATTATATATAACATGTAATAATAATACTAATAGTTATGATTTATACTCGAGTGTTAAATTTACATTTGCTGAAAATGATGAAAATTGTAAATTAGAAATTGATGTTAGAAACGTAGAAAGATCATATTTAAAGATTGTTACTAATAGAAATTTTTATGCTTTAAATGGAAATCAAGAAATTGATATTAATTCATTAAATGAGAATGTTTATTTAATTCCTAATGAAAAAAAAGTATTGTATGGATTAGATAAAAAAACTAAGTTTGAATTCATATATAGATAAGATGCAATTGCATCTTATTTTTATTTTACATTCTACTTGATTATCAAAAAAAGTCTGATAAAATATGGTTATAAATTTATTTGTTTATGATATAATTTAATTGGATGAGGAGCTTGCATATGAAGAAAATATTATTATTTTTTAGTTTATTATTACTTCCTTTAGGAGTTAACGCAGATAATGGCAATTTAGTTGTTACTTGTGATAATGATAAGATTAAATTAAATGATCAAGTTATATGTAGAGTATCTGCTAATGGTGAATATTCTTATAATAAAATAAGTTTTAAATTGAATATTGATGATAAGTTATCTCTTGTTGATATTAGAAGTAATTATGAAAAAGTATGGTCAATAAAAAATAATAATAATGTTATAGAAGCTACTTCTAAAAGTTATCAAAATGGATTACAAGAATTTGGAATTATATTACTTAAAGGAAAGAGTTCTGGTGTAAGTAACATTAAATTAAGTAATGTTAAATTTCATTCTGAAAATGAAGATTTGGAATTAGAAGATTCTGAAACTAATATAAAAGTAATATCTGCAGATAATTATTTAAGTGATATTAAGATTAATGATAAATCATTAAGTGGTTTTGCTGTTGATACTTTAAAATATACTTATGAAGTAGATAAAGATACTAAAAAAATTAAAATTGAAGGTATAAGTAGAAATGAATTTGCTAATGTAAGTGGTACTGGTGAATTTGATTTATCTTTAAAAAATAATGAATTTATTTTTCCAATTAAAGTAATAAGCGAAAGTGGAAATTCTAAAATATATGTTGTAAGAGTTGTTAGAAAAGATTTTAATACTAATAATATAGATAAGACTTTAAAGTCTATTATGCTTAAGGATGATTCAGGGAATACTTTACTATTTAGTTTTAAAAGTAATGTTTATGATTATAATATTGATGTAAAAAATAATGTTACTAGTTTAACTATTAATCCTACTTTAAATAATGAAGATGTCTCTTTTGTAAAAAATTATGGTAAACAAACGATAAAACTAATCCCAGGTGCTAATTTAGTTTTAATTAAAATTAAAGATAGTGATGGACAAATAGTTACTTATAGTTTAAATATTACTAAACCTTTAGATAATTCATCTTCTGATAGTTATTTAAAATCTCTTGTTATTAAAGATTATAAATTAGATTTTAGCAAGAAAGTTAAACGATATATATTAAATATAAATAGTGGAACTAAAAAGTTAGACATTAGTGCAATTGCTAATAGTGATAAAGCAAGCATTAAAATTAGTGGTAATGACAATTTAAAAGAAGGAAGTATCATTAAAATTATAGTTACTGCGGAAAATGAAACTAGAACGGTTTATCAAATTACTGTTCATATTGTTAAAAAGAGTATTATCCCATATATTGTTTCATTTATTATAGTTTTAGCTTTAGGTTATGGTGGATACAATTATTATAAAAACTTAAAACTTAAACGAAAGAGAGAATTAGAAATTAAATTAGAACAAGAACGTTTAAGATTAGAAGAAGAAAAAAGAAGACTTGAAGCTGAAAAGAAAAAGAATACTAAAAAGAAAACTACTGCTAAGAAAGGTACTATTAAGAAGAATAGCTCTAGTACTAAAAAGAAGAGTAGTAGTACTAAAACTTCTGCAAAGAAAAATGTTAAAAAGGTTTCTAAGAAAAAATAGAAATCTTTTTTTATTGCCTTTTTTTACGATTTATGATAATATATGCAGGCTTAGGGGGTTAAAAAATGAAATTAAAAGTAACAAGTGTAAATGAATTAACTTTAGAGGGTAAGTTATGGCCTACTTATAGAGTTTCAAAACCACAATATAGTGATAGTCAAGTTAATAGATATTTTTATTATTCAAAGACACCTAATCACCATTTATATTTTTTAGTGAAGAAATTATTTAAAACTATTTCTGATAATTATGATATTTGTTTAACAAATGCAAGAGATACTAAATTAATTGAAAAAATTGATAAAGTTATTGAATTATTACATTTTGATGATATTTCTTTCACTGATACTTATAAATGTTTGGATATGTCTGCTGCTTTATTACTTGAAGATAATGCTTATAGTAATAGATATAAGACTAAACCTAATGTTGTAGAGAAGGTTGATACTCATTATTATGGGGGTGGATATGGCGTTAAAGGCTTATGGGCTGAATTATTTGATTTATTAACAATTTGTGAAAAACAAAAAATATTACATTCACAAGATTTTATTGCTTATTTAAGATATTTAAAAAATCTTATTCAAGAATATGGAACAAATAGTTATAAGAACTTAAAGTTAACAGCAGCAGATTTAGTTCTTGCTGATAAAGAAAGCAATTTTATAGTTAAGCCTGAGTTAGAATTAGTAACTTCTGAAGATATTGCTTGTAAAATGGTAGAAATTCATCTCACAGATTTATGTCATTCAAGAAGCTTATTTAATAAAATGCCATTATCAGTAATGGTAAAAACTATTGATTCGTTTGATAGTACTAGAAGACTAGTTTTAGAAAAAGCTAAAAATTAGTCTTTTTTTATGTTAAGATATATTTGGTGATAAAATGACAATTAAAGTTTTAAAAGAAGATATAACTAATCTTGATGTTGATATTATTGTAAATGCTGCAAATAGGTCTTTACTTGGTGGTGGCGGAGTAGATGGAGCAATTCATCGTAAAGCAGGAAGGAAATTATATAATGAATGTTTGACTCTTGGTGGATGTGAAACTGGTGAAGCTAAGATGACTGATGCTTATAATTTGCCTTGTAAAAAAATTATTCATACTGTCGGGCCAGTTTATAATGGTGGTAAGTATAATGAAGATGTAAAGTTAAAAAATTGTTATAAAAATTCTATGCTATTAGCTAAAAAGTATATGAATGATAATAACTTAAATGAGATTAGTATGGCTTTTCCTTGTATAAGTACTGGTGTTTATCATTATCCAAAAAGGGAGGCAGCTACGATTGCAATTAATACTATAAAAGAATTTGATAATGAAAATATAAATGTGATTTTTGTTTGTTTTTTAGATGAAGATTATCTATTATATTTAAATTTACTAAAATAAAAAGATGCTCAGCATCTTTTTATAATATATCTTTAATTAAACTATTGGCTTTTTCTTTTAAATCTTCAATACTTCCATCATTTTGGATAATATAATCATAATTTGTGTAGTTATTTAAGCCAATTTCAGTGGCATGATGTTGTTCTTTAGAAGTTAGTTCACTTTCAAGTGATGGTCTTTCGATTTTAATTTTTACTGAATTATCATAAGCTTTTGTAACTAAATCTAATTCTTCTGGTAATCTTGCATCAGAAATGGTAATAATATCACAAAAATAACTTAATACTTTAATGTCATCAATTATTCTTTTAATAAAAAACTCATTATCGATTTGATATCTGATTACTTCGGTACCTAATTGTTGAAGTAGAGTTCTTGGCTTAGTTTCTTCAGAACCATCCCAATCACTTAAGATTTTAGCATACATTTTAATATAGTAAGAAAATTGTAAATTAGCATATTTTAGATTATTTTTTTCAGCATATTCTTTAACGAAAGATGCAAAGGTATCTTTGCCTGCTCTAGCTTTACCAGCTAATATAATTATTTTGGGATTTTTTGTATTCATAATTTTTCTCCTTGTAAAAATTATAACATAATATTCATAAGATATTCACAAAAATGAATTATATTGATAATGGAAATTTTTGATGATATATTATTATGGGATGGTGGGTTTTTATGCTAGAAATTAAAAAAATTCATAAAGTTTATACTACAGATAATTTTAAACAAACTGCTTTAGATAATGTTAGTTTAAATTTTAGAGAAAGTGAATTTGTTTCAATTTTAGGTCCTTCTGGTAGTGGTAAAACTACGTTATTAAATATTATTGGTGGCTTAGATAAGTATACTTCTGGTGATTTAATTATTAATGGAGTAAGTACTAAAAAATATAATGATAGAGATTGGGATACTTATCGTAATCATAAGATAGGATTTGTTTTTCAAAGCTATAATTTAATATCTCATCAAAGTGTTTTATCTAATGTAGAACTTGCTTTAACTTTATCTGGTGTTTCTTCTTCTGAAAGAAAAGAAAGAGCTAAAGAAGTTTTAAAACAGGTAGGTTTAGAGAAACACATTAATAAAAGACCTAATCAATTATCTGGTGGGCAAATGCAGAGAGTTGCCATAGCTAGGGCATTAATTAATGATCCAGATATAATATTAGCCGATGAACCTACTGGAGCATTAGACTCAGAAACTAGCAAACAAATAATGGATATTTTAAAAAAGATATCTAAAGATAAATTAGTAATAATGGTTACACATAATCCAGAACTTGCTAAAGAATATTCAAGTAGAATAATTAAGTTAAAAGATGGTAAGGTAATTGATGACTCTAATCCTTATAAAGAAGCTAAAAAAGAAGAAAAAGAAAATGTTAAAGTTAATAAGACTTCAATGTCATTTTGGACTGCGCTTAGTTTATCGTTTAATAATTTGATGATAAAGAAAAAAAGAACTATATTGGTTGCGTTTGCAGGATCAATTGGAATAATTGGAATTGCTTTAATTTTATCTTTATCTAATGGTTTTCAAAAATATATAGATAAGTTACAAGAAGATACTTTAACTTCTTATCCTTTAATGATAACTAAACAAAATGCAGATATGACTTCGATGTTACTTTCAATGGTTAGTGGAGATAAGAGTGATACTAACAATGATAAGAAAGTTACTGAGAAACAATATATGACTTCGATGTTTTCAAGTGTAAGTGCTAATAATTTAAAAGATTTTAAGAAATATTTAGAAGAAAATTATAGTAAAGTAGAAAATGATATTTCTTCAGTTAAATATAATTATGGAATTACTCCTTTAATATATACTTATGATGTTAATGGTAATTTAGCTAAGTTAAATCCTAGTACGATGATAAATAATTTTTATAGTAGTAGTGCATCATCAATGATTTCAACTTATTCTAGTGTATTTAGTCAAATGATAGATGATCAAGAAATGATTAAAGAGCAATATAACTTGCTTGAAGGTAAATGGCCTAGTAATTATGATGAACTTATAATTGTTTTGTCTGAACCTAATTCGATATCTGATATGCTTGTTTATTCACTTGGATTAAGAGACACTAATGAATTAAATACAATGATAAGTAAAATGATGGATGGAGAAGAAATTGATATTAAAAATGAACCTAAAACTTTTACTTATGATGATTTAATGAATATAGATTTAAAACTTTTTAAAGCAACAGATCTATATAAATATAATGTAAAATATAATATTTATGAAGATATGTCTGATGATAACAGCTATATGAAAGATTTATATAGGAATGCAACTAAATTAAAAATAGTAGGAATTGTAGCGCCAAAAGACGGTAATAATTCGATGGCACTAAATCCTGGAGTTGCTTATACTTCTAAATTGGTTGATTATATTATTGAAGAAGCTAGTAAGACAAAAATAGTTCAAAAACAATTAAGTAATAAAGATATTGATGTTTTTTCTAATGGTAAGTTTAATTCAAATAAAAAGAATTCTAACTTAGATTTTCAAGATTTGATTAAAGTAGATACTAAAAAATTACAAAGTGCATTTAATATGAATATTGATGAAAAGACTATAAGTGCTTTAACTAGTAGTTATATGGATAAAATATCAAAATCTGTTAGTACTGATACTAGTAAAGCATATAATGTTTTTAATAATACTTTAATATCTTTAAGTAAGAGTGTATTTGATTATTATATAGATAATCCTCTAAAAAAGATTGATGATATGGCGGTTATTTATGTTAATGATGTAGATGAAGTTGTAGATAATTATTTTAAAAGTGCTGAAGTTTTAAAAAATCTGAAGACCTTGGAAATTAATTATTTAATTCCAAGTGATATTTATAATTCGACTTATAAGAGTTTAATTGTAGGTATGATTCAAGGATATATTGCTTCTTATAATAGTAATGATCATAGTTTTAGTACTGATTTAAATAATTTGGGTGCACCAATCACTAGCGATTGTATTGATGGAATTATTTCTAATTTTGTTAGTCAGGCAGTTGTTGTTAAAACTGGTGAAACTTTTGCTAAAAATATGACAGAAGCAGTAATGAAAAAACAAATATTAACTGAAGTAGGAAATTTAACTGGAGAATTAATGAATAAAATATCTTCTTCTTTTAATGTAGATACGAAAAAAATAGCTTCAGCTTTTAGTTTTGATTTAAGTGAAGAACAATTAAAAAGAATAATGACAGCAATGAGTTCATCAACTAAAGATAAGACAGCTGATTCTAATTTAAGTGATTTGGGATATCAAGATAAAGAAGATCCGACGGCAATATCATTTTATTTTAATAGTTTTGATTCTAAAGAGAATTTCTTAAATTTTTTAGATACTTATAATGAAAATCAAAAATCTAATGATAAGGAAGAAAATGTAATTAATTATACAGATACAACTGGTATTTTAATGTCTTCTGTTAAGAAGATTGTTGATAGTGTAAGTTATGTTTTAATTGCTTTTGTATCTATTTCTTTAATAGTTTCTTCTATAATGATAGGTATTATTACTTATATTAGTGTTTTAGAAAGAACTAAGGAAATTGGTATTTTAAGAGCTATTGGAGCTTCTAAGCGAAATATATCATCTATATTTAATGCTGAAACTTTTATTATTGGATTATTATCAGGAGTTATGGGTATTGGTGTTACTATGCTACTAATTATTCCAATTAATTCGTTAATACATAAGTTAACTGATAATGTTAATTTGAGTGCAATATTACCTTTAAATGGTGCAATTATTTTGATTGTACTTGCAATTATATTAACTTTAATTGGTGGTTTAATACCAGCTAAGATGGCTAGTAAAAAGGACCCTGTTGAAGCACTTAGAACTGAATAAGTGCTTTTTTTATGTAAAAAATGTGCTATAATAAATCTATTAAGAGGAATTCTCTTAATTAGGAGGAAAATATATGGAAAGGGTATTAACTGGTTTACAACCAACTGGATGTATTACAATTGGTAATTATGTTGGAGCTATTAAACAGATGGTTAAGAATCAAGATTTATATGATTCATTTCTATTTGTAGCTGATATGCATGCTATTACTGTTGCTCAAGATCCAGAAGTACTATCAAAAAACATTAAAAGTTTAATTGCTATTTATTTGGCGTGTGGTATTGATCCAAAAAAGAATACGATATATATTCAATCAGAAAATATATATCATGCTAATGTTTCATGGTTTCTTGAATGTTTAACTCCTTATGGAGAATTATCTAGAATGACTCAATTTAAAGATAAATCAAGAAAGAATCAAAATTTCTCAGCAGGATTACTTACTTATCCGGTTTTAATGGCAGCAGATATTTTAATTTATGATGCTGATTATGTACCAGTAGGTAAAGATCAAAAACAACATGTTGAATTTGCTAGAAACATAGCCGGCTATGTTAATAAAAGATATAATAAAGATATTTTTAAATTACCAAAAGATTTAATTCCAGAAGATTGTGCTAAAATTAGAGATTTAGTAGATCCAACTAAGAAAATGAGTAAATCTTCCGAAAATAAAAAAGGTGTCATAATGCTTTTAGATGAACCAGAAGTTATTAGAAAGAAAATAATGGGAGCAACTACTGATTCAGAAATGAGTATTAAATATGATCCAGAAAATAAACCAGGTGTTAGTAATTTAATTACTCTTTATCATGTATTTACAGATATGAGTATTGAAGATATTGAAAAGCATTTTGAAGGTGCTAATTATGGTACTTTGAAAAAAGAAGTTGCTGATGTAATTATTGAAAATGTTACAAAGATTCAAAAAAGATATTATGAAATAATTAATAGTGATGAAATTGATAAAATTTTAGATGAAGGTAGAGAAAAAACATTAAAGATTGCCGAAGCTAAATATAATGAACTTAAATATGTTATGGGTTTACATAGGTAAACTCTTTTTTTATGATTGATATTATTAATTATTTAAGATAAAATTATTATACTAGAAGATGTTTGAATGGACTTGCTTTACATTATTATGATAAGTATTGGTATTTCGATGGATGCATTAGCAATGTCTATATGTAAAGGAATAACTTTTAAAAATATGGATTTTAAGTTTGCTTTAAAAGTGGCCTTGTTTTTTAGTACTTTTCAAGTTTTGTTTCCACTAATTGGATATTTATAGGAAATATTTTTGAATCATTTGTTAGTAAAATAGATCACTGATTGTTTTTTGTTTAATTGTATTTATTGAATTTAATATGATTAGAGAAGCATTTAATAAAAGTTATGATAATAATGATTCATTAGATTTTTGTTATTTTTATAATAGTGTTTTTATTTTCTTTTTTAGGAGCTTTACTTGGAAATAAATTAGGGCGACGATGTGAAAGAAATTCTAAAATTATTGGTGGTATAATATTGATTGTAATAGGAATAAAGATTTTGTTAGAATATATTTTGGGATGGTGAGTATATGAAGTATTATGATAATAATATAAGTGATATTTATAAAGAATTAAAAAGTAGTGCAAATGGTATTAGTAATTCAGAAGCAGATAAATTAATGGCTAAATATGGCAAAAATGAATTACCTAAAGCTAAAAAACAAGGGATTATTGGTTTGTTTTTTTCTCAATTTAAAGATCCAATGGAAATTATTTTAATTATTACAGTTTTCTTATCTTTTTGGGCTAAAGAAAATGTTGATGCGATTGCTTTAATTGTAATTATTTTAGTTGATGTTTGTATTGGTACTTATGAAGAGTGGAAATCAAGAAAAGATGCTGAGGCATTAGTAAATATGATTAGAGATACTTCTATTGTGATACGTGATGGACAGAGAGTTGAAATGGATTCAAGCATGATTGTACCAGGAGATATTTTAGTTTTAGAAAGTGGTAAAAGAATAAGTGCTGATGGTAGAATCATTGATTGTCATAATTTTCAAGTTGATGAATCTACTTTAACAGGTGAAAGTATTAGTGTTGTTAAAAACTCTGAGGTTATCCACAAAGAATGTATTATTTCTGAACAAAAGAATATGGTTTTTGCCGGAACAAGTGTAGTTACTGGTAGAGCACATGTAATAGTGACAACAACAGGTAAAAATACTCAAATTGGACAAATTGCTGAAAAAATAGCGACAACTGAAGAAGAAAAATCTCCATTAACAATTAGAACTGAAAAGTTTTCTAAACAAATTAGTGTATTGATTTTAATTGTTGGTATTATTGTTGCTTTTGTTTTAAGATCAAGAGGTTATGAACTAGGAGAGTTATTTATAAGTGTAGTAGCATTAGTTGTTTCGGCTATGCCCGAGGGATTATCTTTAGCATTAACAATGGCTCTTACCATTGCATCAAAGAGAATGGCAAAGAAAAATGTTATTGTTAAAAAATTAAATTCTGTTGAATCACTAGGTAGTTGTACAGTTATTGCTTCTGATAAAACAGGAACATTAACTGTTAATGAACAAACTGCAAAAAAGATTGTTTTAGCTGATAACTCTACTTATTTGATAAGTGGTACTGGTTATAATGATGATGGTGAAATAACAGCGGTTGATGCAGCAGATATTTCTAAAGTAGAAAACATAGCTTTGTTAGGTATGATTAATAATGAAGCGAGTTTAAATTTTGAGAATAATGAATGGAAGTATTTTGGAGATTCAATTGATATTGCATTTTTGTCATTAGCAAAAAAAGCTAAAGTAGTGTCAGATTATAAAATTGTGGATGTTATCCCTTATGAATCAGAAAATAAATATTCAGCAGTCTTTTATGAAAAACATGGTGAGCTTTATTGTACAGTTAAAGGTTCATTAGAAGTAGTTATGAACTTTTCTGAAAATAATAAAAAATATATTAAACAAAATGAAAATCTAAGTAATGATGGGTATCGTGTAATTGCGATAGCTGATGGTAAAGTTAAAGGCACTAGTGTTAAAGATATTAAAAAATTAAATTTTGTTGGTTTAGTTGGTTTTATTGATCCAATAAGAACGGAAGCTAAAGATTCTATAAAAGAATGTAATAATGCTGGAATTAAAGTAGTTATGATAACTGGTGATTTCTCATTAACAGCATTTGCGATAGGTAAAGAACTTGGTTTATGTACATGTTATGATGATGTTGCTACTGGTGAAGAACTTGCAAGATATAAGGCACTTGGAGAAAAAGAATACGATAATTTTGTTAAAAGCAAAACTATTTTTTCAAGAGTAAGTCCTTTAGATAAATTAGATATTGTAAATTCATTTAAGAGACAAGGTGAATTTATTGCGGTAACTGGTGATGGAGTAAATGATGCGCCAGCTATTAAAGCCGCTAATATTGGTATTTCAATGGGAAGTGGAACTGATGTTGCTAAAGAAACAGCATCAATGATTGTAGTAGATGATAATTTTACTTCAATTGTTGCAGGAGTAAAAGAAGGAAGATGTGCTTTTAGTAATATTAGAAAAATTTGTTTATTCTTGTTAGGTTGTGGTTTTGCAGAAGTTTCATTTTATTTACTATCAATATTCTTTGGCTATGCTATGCCAATGACAGCTATTCAGTTATTATGGCTTAATATGATTACCGATGGATTACAAGATGTTGCTCTTTCATTTGAAGTAGCAGAAAAAAATATAATGAAACAAAAACCAAGAAGAACTGATGAATCATTATTTTCTAAAGATTTAGCTATTGAAGTATTAATTATAGGTTTAACAATTACAATAGTAGTATTTAGTATGTGGAAATGGTTAATGGATAATAATTTTGATATAGTTGTTTCTAGATCAGTTATTATGATGTTAATGGTATTTATTCAAAATATAAATGTTTTAAATTGTCGTAGTGAAAAGAGAAGCGTATTAACTGAGCCAATAAAAAATAATATATTAGTTCCTTTAGTTATAATTGGTTCAATTGGACTTCAAATAATTTTAGCTGAGATTCCTATTACGGCAAAATTTTTAGAATTAACTCCATTAAATTGGAAAACTGTTGTCGGTTTATTAGTTTTATCATTTGTAATAATTGGAGTTTTTGAATTTTATAAGTTAATTTATAAAAAAGTGTATAGTAGTAAAAAATAATTATAAATTGAATATAGTTATGATATAATTATATAGATAGTAGGGGTTTATAATTTTGGAGGTCTTATGGAAGAAGTAGTTTTTCAAATTATTTTAATGGTTATAGAATTAATACTTTTATTAATATTACTTCAGTATGTAGTTAAAACTGAGATTATTAAATTTAAGTTAATTAAGAATAAACCAAAATTATTTAGTAATAATCGTTTAAAATATTGGGAAGGCACTAATAGAAAGAATAAGACTATAAAAATTTATGATAACTTAGATAATAAAAAATATAATGCTGGTGATACTAAATATTTCTTATATGATTATAAAAGTAAGAGTGTAATTAGTTTATTTAGACCTATTTTACTAATAGTAATACTTTTAGTTTTAATAATAGCTGATGCGGTTGCAGTTGATGTAATAATTAATATTATTGGTTGTATTTCAGCAATAGTATTAGCGTCTATTTATGTTTATTATGTTACTCATAAAAAAGAAAGAACTACTAAAGAAATGCTTATTAGAAGTAGATCTTATGAAAATATTTTCTTTTCAATTTTTTCAGTAGTTATTTTAGTTACTATTGGTGTAATGGTTTTATCTAGTATGGAAAAAATTAAGCTAAATAGTTTTTCTAAAAGTGAATGGAATGAAATTTATGACTATATTAATAATATGAATAGTGATAAAGGAAAATTTAATGTTCAAAGTAGAGAAATTGAAAAAATAAGAAAATTAAAATGGAATCAAGAATCAAAAGAAGAATATTATGAGATTCAAGGTTTAAAGGCCACTATAAAAGGCCATTATGAATCTAGTGGTAAAGAATATATAATTAGTTTTGTTAAGTCTCCTTTAGGGGATGATGCGACTATTAAATTTAATGATGTAATTAAAGATACAAAATAAAAAAATCTCGATTGAGATTTTTTTTATTTACAGTAAGTTTTAATGATAAAATCTACTAAATCTTTAGCAGATTTATTATTTATGTAATTCTTTTGATTCTCAATTATTTTTTTTTGAAGATCTTTATCATTTAATAATAAATGAAGATTATAGATTATTTCTTCTTTACTATCACATTTAATACTCATATTTCTTTCTTGAAAAAAGTTGGTATTATAAGTTTCTATTCCTGGTATTGGAAAGATATGTAATAAAGGCTTATGGATTGAAGCTATTTCGGTTGAAGATAATCCTCCTGGTTTAGATAATACTATGTCTGATGTATAGATTAAATCATTAATATTGTTAGTGAATCCTAATGGAATTAATTTATCGTTATTAATTGTTTTTAGCTCTTCTAAGAGTTTTTTATTTGAACCACAGACAACTAATACTTTAATGTTATCTTCTTTTAAAATGTCATCTAAAATATCTTTAATATTACCAAAACCCATACTACCTAACATAACTAGAATGACTTTTTCATTTTTAATATTATAGTCTTTTTTGATATTTTTAGCTTCATTAATAAATCTTGATGAAACAGGAATACCAGTGGGAAGAAGAATACTTGGAATAATTCCTTTTTTCTTAAATTTTTCTTCAAGACCTTTTTGAATAACCATATAATCTGGTTTAGTTTCTTCAAAGAAAGGACAAGGCTCATAATCAGTTGCGACAGCAATAAAATTGACTTTTCTGTTATCTTGTTTATTGATAGCAGTTAGAGTTAATGCAGGAAATAAATGGGTGGCAATAACTAGATCAATCTTATTTTCTTTTATATAGTTGTACATAGAATTACAGTGTAGTTTATTAACTAAGTAAACTGGACTTTTAATTCTGGTTTTACTATAAAGTTCTCCTAGTTTATAGACACTTTTAAATATTTCACCATTACCACCTAAAGTACTTAAATATAATTTTGATGATAATTCTTTTGCATTAATGTTTACGATGTCGTAAAAGTCTTTAAAAATACATTCAATATTATTTGCTTTTAATTCTTCTTCTATATAGTGAGCACAGGAATTATGACCGCCTCCAGTACTACAAGATAATAATAAAACTTTCATTTACATCTCCTTTTTCATAGCTTCATATGTTCTTTCTTTTAAATCTTCTATTCTCTCTTCATATTCTAAATTATTATTAGGATAGATAGGATCTAAAACATATGCATGAATACAATCTTTTCTTTTATATAATTTATATATTCCTTTTGGTTTATTAAAGACAAATTTAGTAGGTTGAATACAAACATTAGCATCTACTGCCATTTTAAAAGCACCATATTTGAAATGTCTAACATCTTCATAATAAGGCCATAGTGATCCTTCTGGATACATATGAACTATTTTTCCTTTTTTTAATCCAGAATTTATTGATTTGTAGAATTCTTTTTTTTGCTTTGAATTATTAGGAATAGGCATAGCGTATAATAACTTTATTAAGTGTCTAATAAAAGGAATTTTAAAATTGGTTTCTAAAGTTGGATAGTGAACTCTTCTAGGAAAGTATAATAATCCAATCATTGAACAATCTAAATAATGAATATGATTAGATATTGAAACAAAACCTTCATCATGATTAATTTTTTCAGAATTAAATATTTTAAATCCAAATAGTATTTTATCTAAAATTATTAATATTATAGCGATAGGGAAGATAAGTAAATTAGATATAATTATTAGGATTAAATTATTACACATATAGTCATAATCATCTTTAATTGAAAATGGCATAGGTTCCCAGTTACTAACCATATGTTCATCTTCTTCGTATTCTTCATAATTATACTTCTTCATTGGAACCTCCTTAATATGATGATTATAACATAAAATTATTAGATTAAAAAATTATAAAAATACTAAAACAACAAATCTTATTTATTTGTTTAATTATTCATATCATTTTCATATTTATGTTTTAATCTTTTAATGAATGGAGAAGAAAATGAATAAAAAAAATAAAATTATTATTTCAGTATTAGTTATTATTATTTTTGGTTTACTTGCAGTAGGAGTTATGTATTATGCTAAAAATAATATAAGTAGTAATGATAATCAAATGGGAAATGTTTTAGAAAAACCGGGTAATGAAGATGCTAATACACCTCCTGATAAACTTGAAGGTGACATGATGGATTCTAATGATTCAACCAATGATAATAAGCTAAATATGGAACCTGGTAATGCACCAATGGAAATGTCAAATGAACAAACTCGTCAAATTACTTGGGAATTTTATTTAGTTTTTGGGGTTATTAGTTTAGGAATATCTTTAATAATATGTTTAATGGTAATGACTGGATGTTATAGGATTTCTTTAAAAGAATTATTTACTAATATTGATAAAGTCATAATATTAGTATTAACTTTAATAATTTTAACTACAATTTTTACATATTCTTTGGGTTTAATTACTAATAAGTTTTTTTTAAGTTCTAATGATAATAAGATTACAATGAATGATAATAATGTATCTTATTCAGCTAAATATGAGACTCTTAAAGATGATGATTTAATTGATGAAACTTATGAATCAAATACTAAAGATGAAAATACTATTTTAGTTAATGGTGATGTAGATGTAAATATGAATAATATTACTGTTAATAAGAGTGGTGATTCTGATGGTGGTGATAACACTAGTTTTTACGGTATTAACTCAGCCATTTTAGCTAAAAGTGGAGCGATTGTTATTATTAAAAATTCAAATATTAATACTAATGCAACTGGTGCTAATGGGGTATTTTCTTATGGAGGATCTGCTACAACTAATAATTCTTCTAATGATGGAACTACAGTAACTATAAGTGATAGTACTATTACTACTACTAAAGATAATTCTGGAGGAATAATGACAACTGGTGGAGGAATTATGAATGCTTATAATTTAATCATAAATACTTCTGGGATATCTTCAGCAGCTATAAGAACAGATTGTGGTGGTGGCAAGGTAAATGTTGATGGTGGAACTTATAAAACAACTGGACAAGGATCACCAATAATATATTCTACGGCTGATATAATAGTAAGTAATGCTAAATTAATAGCTAAAGCAAGTGAAGGTGTAGTAATTGAAGGTAAAAATTCAGTAACTTTAAATAATGTTACTTTAACAGATACTAATAATAAATTAAATGGTAAATCTACAACTTATAAGAATATCTTTTTATATCAATCTATGAGTGGTGATGCTTCTAATGGAACTTCTTCATTTACATCAAAAAATAGTAAAATAACGACTAATAAAGGAGATACTTTTTATGTAACAAACACTACTGCAGTTATAAATTTAGAAAATAATACTATTACTAATAATGATAAAAGTGGGGCTTTTTTAAGAATTAAGAAAGATTCTTGGGGTAATAGTGGCTCTAATGGTGGAAATGTGACTTTAAAGGCAACAAATCAATTAATTAATGGAGATATTGTGATAGATTCTATTTCAACACTAACTATGAATTTAAAAAATAGTAATTTTACTGGAAAAATTAATAAATCTAATAGTGCTAAAAGTATAGATTTAAATATAGATAAAGATACTAAAATTAAATTAACTGGAAATAGTTATGTTACATCATTTACTAATGAAGATGCTTCTAATAGTAATATTGATTTTAATGGATATAAATTATATGTGAATGGAAAGGCTATAAATTAAATTGCTGGAGAGTCTAAGAATGAAGTTTCTTTATTTTGAAAATAGATAAGTAATAAAATACCAATAATTAAGAAAAGAGAACCATATACTTTAACTTTGTATAGTTCTTTTTTATTTTGAGATACTTTTTTATAAGCTTTGATATTTCTATTAAAGAAGTAAAGATATATTAAGAATGTACAAAATAGAGTAATTTTAAAAATTGTGTCGGATTCATTTTTGTATTTGGGATTATTAGTTTTTAAAAAATTGATACTATCATTATCACCAACTATGTTTAAAAAAGCTAATATTGCAAATATTACCCATACTATATTTTCAAAATGTAATCTATTTATTTCTTCATCTATCATATTAAATTATATGTTAATTTTATGTATATTTTTATATCTGTATTAGTTATTTTTATTATCTTTTTGCTATAATTCAATAGTCGAGAGTGATAGTTATGAAATATATGATTTGGGTAATCTGTTATTTAGTTTTTGCATTAATTTTTTCACAAGGTTTTAAAAAAGTAAATAGAACAATGAAAAATGCGTCTGCATTAACAGTATTGTTAGAACTATTTACAGGTTTATTTGCGATAGTTATGTCAATCTTTTTTAAGTATACATTTCCTAGTGATATTAAAGTGTATATAACTTTATTTGTTGTGACAATTATATATGCAGTAACTGATAGGTTAAATATCGAAGCAAGATATGGATTAAGTCCTTCTAATTTTAGTATGCTTAAACAATTATCAACAGTATTTTTAATAATTTTCGGATTAGTATTTTTAAAGGAACAATTAGCATTTAAAAAGATATTAGGAGCGATAATTATTGTAGTATCTAATGTTATGTTAGCAGTTAATAAAGATGGTAAATTTGAATTTAATAAATATTTTATTTTCTGTTTAATATCTAATTTTTTATTTGCAGTTGCAATGTTTATAAATGTCAATATTTCTAGTATGTTTAACATAGGTATTTACACTTTGATTACAGTGTTTATTCCGTCAATAATTATTAAATTATTTAGTAGATTAAGTTTTAAAGATCTTGAAGAAGAATTTAATTTGTACAATAAACCATTATTTATTTTAGTTAGTTTTGCATGGTGTATGATGCTTATTTCTTCAGTTAAGGCTTATGAGTATGGAAGTATATCAGTTGTAGCACCACTTTTAACTTTAACAGCTTTAACCAATACTATATATGAGTTTATTGTGGATAAAGATAAGAAGAGATTTTATTATAAGTTAGTTATAAGTATTTTAATATTAATTGGAGTTATTTTAATAAAGGTGTAGTTATGAAAGTATTAAGTATTAAAGAACCTTGGGCTAGTTTAATTATGAATGGTACAAAAAAAATTGAAACTAGAAGTTGGAAAACCAAATATAGAGGAGAAATTTATATTCATGCTAGTTTATCTAAAGCAAAAATTACTAAACCCGAAGTATATGAACTTATTAAAGATATGAATTTTAAATGTGGATATATTATTTGTAAATGTAATTTAGTTGACTGTATATATATGACAGATGAATATGTAAATGATATGAAAATTAATCATTATGAAGAATATATTTGTGGACATTATGAAGTTGGAAGATATGCTTGGATTGTAGAGGATGTTAAAGTAATTGAACCGATTGAAGCAAAAGGTAAATTAGGACTATGGAATTATTAATTTATTTTTCTTAAATTTTATATAGTAATTAAAATAAAAAAATAGTATAATTTGTGAATGGTATAAAAATTTATAATATAGTGGTGGAGGTATTTATATTATGAAAAATATTACAATAATAGGTGGAGGAGTTTTAGGCTCTCAAATTGCATTTCAAGTTGCATATACTGGTTTTAATGTAACGATGTGGCTTAGAAGTGAAGGAAGTATTCAAAGATGTAAAGATAAACTTTTAAAAGTAAAAGAATCTTATATTGAAGCAATTAATTTAATGGATACAGATGATGGAAAGTTAATGAATAATTGGTGTAGAGGTATTGCTGATTATGATAACTTTAATAAAGAAGATTGTTTAAATAAAGTAAATAGTATTATTGATTCTATTAAATTTGAAACTGATTTAAGAGAATCAGTAAAAGATGCTGATTTAATTATTGAATCTATGACTGAAGACTTTAATGCTAAAAAAGAATTATTTACTAGATTAAGTACATTAATGCCAGAAAAAACCATATTAGTAACTAATTCTTCTACAATGCTTCCTAGCAAGTTAGCTAAATATACTGGTAGAGAAAGTAAATTCTTAGCATTACATTTTGCTAACTCTATTTGGAAAAATAATACTGCTGAAGTAATGAAACAACCAAAAACTAGTGATGAAGCATTTAAAGAAGTTATTAAATTTGCTAAAGAAATTAGAATGATAGCTTTACCTTTAGAAAAAGAAAAATCTGGATATCTTTTAAATTCAATGTTAATTCCATTATTATTTTCTGGATTAGATTTATATGTTAATGGTATATCAGATCCAGAAACTATTGATAAAGCTTGGACTTTGGGAACTGGTTCACCAAAAGGACCTTTTAAAATAATTGATACTATAGGGTTAAATACAGCATATGAAGTTGTTTTAATGTATGTAAAGATTCCTTCATTTTTAGCTCCTTATAATTTTAAGGGAATGGAAAAGTTATTAAAGAAATATATTGATGAAGGTAAGTTAGGAATGTCTTCAGGAGAAGGATTTTATAAATATAAATAGACCTAATAGGTCTTTTTTTGTTTTCTTTAATAATATGTATACTGAAGAAGAAGCAAGTGGTGCTATGATGTGGTGTGTTCCAACAACAAGTGTTCAAAAAAGTAATACTTGCCCTTCAGGATATTCTTTAAAAGATAATAAATGTATTAAAACTGAATCTGTAAATTGTACTACTAACTAATGTTAGTAGTTTTTTTATTTGATATGTTATAATATATTTTTATCAGGAGGGTGATTGATTTTATGTCTAGAGAAAGAAATGTTGTCAATTATTATGTATTATGTAATAGATTAAAAAATGTTATAAGAACAGGTTGGCTTGATTGGAATGTTCAAAGAGAAAGAATTGAAAGTGTAGCTGAACATATTTTTGGAGTGCAAATGTTAGCTATTGCCATGCATTCAGAGTATCAATATGATTTAGATATTGTTAAAGTTGTCTTTATGCTTGCTATTCATGAATTAGGTGAAACAGTAATAGGAGATTTAACTCAATTTCAAATTTCAAAAGCAGAAAAGGAAAAATTAGAACATGAAGCTGTTCATAAAATTTTAGAAGGTTTATTAGATGGAGAAACTATTGAAGAATTATTCTTAGAGTTTGATTCTCATAGTACTAAAGAAGCTATGTTTGCTTATCAATGTGATAAATTAGAATGTGATTTACAGTGTAAACTTTATGATGAAGAAGGAGCTGTTGATTTATCTAAACAAGAGGGCAATAAGACAATGAATAATGATGCGGTTAAAGCTTTACTAGATGATGGTGCTTCTTGGTCTACAATGTGGCTTAAATTTGGGCAACAAACATATCCATATGATGATAATTTTAGAGCAGTTTCTAATTTTGCAATTAATAACAAAATAAAACAAGGAAAATAAAATCCTTGTTTATTTTTTAATTTACCACAATTTCTAAATTTGTTATTTTGATATATAAATTTATTTTATAAAAAATCATTAACATAATGATTATTTTAAAATGGTTTTACTAATTAACAAATCTTTAAAAGTAACATATAAAATGATATAATAAATTATATAAAGTATACCTTAGCGTAGGAGTTGAATATTATGGGAATGGAAGAGAAAAATATATTGGTAAAACAATACATTATGGAACGTGGTGCTGAATTAAATAATAAATATCCAGGTATTGTTGATGATAATAAAATTAATAGAGCAATTGCTATGTTTACTAATTCAGAAAAAAGTTTAGAAGAACTAAAAGAGCAAATTAATGAATTAATAAGTGAGATGATTAAAAATTATAATAAAAGTAAAGATGATAAACAGGAATTACATTATGATTTAAATGATTATTTTGATTGTAGAATTTCTAACGATACTTTACATATTCATGTTGTTCCAAAAGATATTAAAAATGATTTAATGAAAATGAAACATGATTATTATGGTTATGTTGAAACAAAATTAGAAGATGCTTTAAGAAAAATACCTGATATTTTAAGTTTACCCGAAAATGCTAATGTTAAAACTATATTTGCAGTATCTCCATTATTAAGAACAGCACACTCACAAGAAATGTTTAAAAAATATGGATTTGATGTGTCTATTTCTCATGCATCAAAGTTTGAAGATATGTTTGAAGGAAAACGGATTGGACAAGCAGTTATGAATAAAGATAAATTTGTAGAATTGTATGGAAAAAAAGACACACTAGCTGATGAAAAATCAATGATGTTAAATTTAGATAAAGCTTTTCAATCTGAATTTATAATAGAAATGTTAAAGAATAATTGGAATCAAACTCATAATATAAGTGTTTTAGGAAATATAATTGGTGAAGTTTATAATCATATGATAATTCATAAAGATGGTTTTGGCTTTGAAGATTATATGAAACAAATGGAATCATTATATAGTAAATTAGGCACAAAACAAATTGATATGACACAATTTGATATGGAAAAAGCAAAAATAATTTCATCTATAATTGCAAAGAAAATTGGTATTGATACATCAAAAGATATTTCTTCTGCTGATTTAGACAGAATTAAATCATATTATTTGTATGAATATGTTGAAAATGGTTATGTTTCTCATTCTTTTCCAGAAGCATATCGTGAATCAATAATGCAAAATGGATTGATAGCGTCACCTGAACAAAGAAGTTCAATGCCAGATCAAAAACAAGAAATACAAGAAATATTTATGAATAAAGGAATAGCTGCCCCTATTGGTGGATATCCGTATTATGGAGGCTCTGGAATTTATTATGAACATGATTTTACAAAAGTGTTTCAACATGCAATTAATTCACCTGAATGGTTTAATTGGTTTACTTCATCTGATCATTCAAAAGGCTTTCAAAGTATTGAAAAATCACCTTATATTTTAAGAGATGAACAAGCATGTAAAAGAAATGTACTTGATTTATGTGAAAATGCTGAATTGTCAGAAAAACAAACCGAAATAGTAATGCAATTTTATCAAGAATCATATGCTAAATTTAGTTCTCCAATTTTAAATGTAGGATTAATACCTAAAAAAGTAGTTGGTAAATCAGATGTTTCAAAGGCTGTTCCAAGTGAATTAGGTTTAATTGATACAATAACCTACACAATGAGAGATAAAGCAGGGCAATATATTGAACATCAAGGTAATGTTCATAATGAAAAGATTAATCCTTCAGATATTAAAGTTTCACATATACCTAGTGCGAGTAATTATATGAAAGTTAATGGATATGAACGTGAAACAAAGGAACATTTAACTGATCCAAAATTAAATTTGGAAATATTAAAAAGAGCTGAAGAAAATAAAGATAGAATGCCACAAGGAATGCCTGAAAAAGTAGAAGAAACTAAATTATTATTAAAACAAAAACAAGATACAGTTAAAGCGAATACCAAGATGTCAAAAAAAGCATTTGATAAGCGTAGTCAGGCTGAAATTTTAAAATCACAGCAAATAAAAGAAAAAAACAGGGCAATTAAAAAAAGAAAAGAACAACAAAAAAGTTTGGAAAAACCAAAAGTTAAAATACTTACTAAAACTAATAATGAAAAGAGTAGTAGTTCATCATCTAGTGGATTTGTTGATATATTAATGTTAGTGTTAATTTCCGGGTTTTTTGCAGGAGCAATATTTATGATTATTTCTATCATAATGAAATAGAATTGAGGCATGTTATGAATAATAATTATAGTGTTAGAATCTTAGAAGCAAGTATGGATGTTTTTAAAATACAAGACTCAATAAATAATAAATTATTTAATTTTATAACTAGTGCTTCTGAATTGGTAAAATTATCTGAAGATATGTATCAGGTTGAAAAGTCAATTGAACTTAATAAGATTTCATTAAAAGGGTATATATTAGATTCACCATGTTGTAAATTATTAGAACAAAACAATATATCAAATTATTCTATAGATGAACTAAAACAGTATTTAACAAAATATGAACAAACATCAAATGATGATTGTTTATCATATCATTTAGCTATAAAATTATATGAATTATTGGAAGAAATCGAAAAATTAGTTGATGAAAAAATTGATTTGGAAATTACTAAAGTCGCAGAATTAGAACCACAGATTAATGATATTCGTAATGTTAATTCTGGTGATTTTGAATCTTTATATAATCAAATTAAATTGGATTTAACAAATAATTATTTGAATCAAGATTTAATAGATAATAAAGCATTTGATATTTGTATTCAATTTATGAATGATATATTTAATTATTATATAAGTGGATATCCGGATATTCCAACTGAATTTTTTTAGACTAATAAAAGACAATGCTAAGACATAATGACCTAGCACTGTCTTTTTATTTTGAAAGAAAAAAATACTAAATATTACATATGCTGAATTTGTGATATATAATACATAACAAAAAACTAACTATTTCTAGTTATCATTTATTACTCTCAGAAGACAATTTCCGAGTTTCCTATCAATTTGGAGCGATTGGTTAAGTTATTTTCAACTTTTACATCACAATTAGGAATTAATACATACTAGTATCAATTTCTATATACGTCTTACCATAAATTTATTTAAATATAAATACTTTTGTTTAAAAAAATGTTAATCTATGCTAAATTCGTAGAATTATATGATAAAATGGTAATGTAGGTGATAATAGATGGATTATAAATATCAAAGAAGACAAATATTTGGAAAAAGATTAAAAGTTCCAATACGTATTTTATATAAAGTATATAATTGTACTCTATCTTTTAATGAATATATTGAATATCAATTAGACGATAAAATACCAACTTCTTGTATCATAGAATCAGATAGAAAAATAGTTGAAAGATTTGGTATAGATAAATGTAAAGAATTAGATTGGGAATTAATTAATAAGCGAGTTCATTATAATAAAAACATTAATTTTAGAGATGTATTAATGTCTATTGATTCACAAACTCAAGATATTAATAGTGCACTATATGAATTAGTGAAAGATGAAATAAAACCAATTGATTATACACCTAAAATGCGAGAAGTTTATTCAGATAGATTATTTGATGTATCACAATATAATGATGAAAATTTAAGATACATATTAGATAATTTCAACAAAGGTAAAATAGGATTAAAGGAAATAATATATAATTGGGATTTATTTAAAAATAAAGACTTAAGTTATTGTTTATTAAATGATAATGAAAATAAAAGCAATATTACAGATAATATTCTAAAAGAATTTATGTCTAGTTATGGCGAATTAGCATCTTTAATCATTGAAAACAATGATATTTATATATTTATTAGTGATATTTCTTCTCTTAAATCAGAAGAAGAAAAGAAAAATTTCGTTAAGCAATTTACTGATGATATATTAAGCAATACAAAAAGAAAATATGGAGATTATAGACTACCTATTAAGCTAACTGATGAACAATATAAAGAAATATTCAAGTATTCATCAATGGAAGAATATTTTAAAACAATTGATCAAAATAGTGCTTCATTAATAATTGAAGAATTAAAATCATTACCTAGCGACTTTATATTTAATACTTCAATTCCTTTTACAGAAATACTGGATTATGATGTCATGAATTTTATTGCTGTATTTGGTTTAAAAAATGTAGTAGATTTTAATGATGAATGTGGAGAATTTTTTACAAAAAATAATTGTAAAATGCTTAGATTAATGTTTGATATGTATATACATTATGCAGGGAATGAACATGATCGTCAAAAAAATATATATTGCGATAAAGATGGTAATTATATTAAAGGTAAATTTACTAAAGATCAATTTTATGAATCAATGAAACGAATGATAATTTATGGTCCAAGTGATTGGAATTATGCAGATAAAGCACCAGATTATAGAAACATTACTGGAGAATTTAGAGTTAGAAATTCGGAATTATTTATATCAGAACAAGCTCCTGAAGAATTACAAAAATTTTTCTATACAAAATCTATTACTCCTCAACTATTATTAGAACATCCAGAATATATTCAGTATTTAAATGGAAAAGATTTAAGTTCATGCTTTAAAGATAGAAAAATAAAAGTTGAAGGTAGTAATGCATTATATGGTTATGAAAATTTCTATAAATTTCTTAGTAGCAAAACTGATTTTAACGAAATTATGTACTTTATTACTGAATATAGTGATGTTTTAGATATTATTTTTGATAGAAAAATAAGTGATAGTTATCAATATGAGTTACAATTAAAAATTGATGATGACATAAATACAATTCAAGATAAGATACATGAATATTTAAGAAGACTTATTATTGAAAGAGTATTTGCTTATCCTACACACATTCCTAAAGAATTAGTTGAAAAATATCCATCTATGTTCTTAGATAAAAATGCACCACAAGAATTGCAAGAAGTTTTTTATGGCAGAACTATTACTACAGAATTTATTTTATCAAATCCAGCTTATAAAAATTATTTAAATGGTATTGATTTAGAATGTTTATTTAAATATATGCCTGTTGGAATAACGCCTGAAAGTTCTTCAAATAATTTAAGTAATTCTGGACCTTTAGGATATAGAGCAGGATATCATCAAATAAATTTTGTTAATGCACTAAAACAAATTTTCGGTGAATCAGATGCTTTAGATGTAATGCTTATATATGGTAAATATGTTGAAAAAGTATATGAGGCAAATAACCTTAAAAACTTCTTATATAATCCAGAGTTTACACAAGATGAATTTCTTGATGAACTTGATAAAACGATATTACAAAATATTATTGATGGAAATATGAAATATGATGAGAATATTTCTAGTCATTTTAAAAATAATAATCCAACATTATTTTTAGGTACAGATGTACCACAAGAAATAAAAGATAAATTTTATAATAGAGAATTTACATTAAAAGATTTTAATGATAATCCTGAATTATTAGATATATTTGAAAATACAAATATAGCATGTGCTTTTTCAGAAACTATGTCTTGGATTATTCAACTATTTAATGATTCTGAAAATTTTAAAACTGGAAACTATAATCGTATGAAAGTTATAGCAGCATATTCTAAAATACAAGATGTTGAACTTCAAAAAGTATTTAAAGAATATGTTATAGAATTTGCTACTAATATTGATGTAGAAAAAATAGAATATGTTTCAGAAGTTATATCAAGACTATCATTATCAAATTCAAGTGAAATATTTACATTTAGAAAAGAACTTGCTACTCAAATATTGAAGTCAAATAATCCTTTAGAAAGTTTAAGTAAAATTGAAGATGTATTTATAAGAAATAATATTCCTGCTGTTGGAAAAATATATTCTTGCTTTGAAATATTACATCCTGATTTTCAAGGATTTGACTTTGAAATTTCAACGATATCACCAGTATTAAAAAAATCATCAACAATGAGTAAAAAAGTGATAGTATTCTCTGATTTAATCAAATCATCATTTGGATCAAATAATAGATCTGTTAATGTATATTTAAAAAATATAGAATTTGGTTCTAGTTTATATGAAAGTATAAAATCAGGTCAAATTCAGTTCGATTCACTTGGAGAAACTGAAATGAGAGAGTTAAATACTTTCTGTAGTCATTTAGCAACTTTATATAACAATACAATGAATGCTAAAAAAAATAATGAAACATTTAAATCTACTGGATATGTTTTAACAGATATTATAGAACTATCAAAAAAATTATCTCCTGATGGAACATTAGATTATAATTTAGCTGATAGGGCTATTAGAATGTTCTGCGGATTTACAGGAATTGATACTTTAGAACAAGCAAAAGAATATATTGAAAGAAAAGTTAAAACTGCTGATTCGAGAAATAGAAATGCATCAAGTTCAGATATGATATTGGAGCAAGGTGATTTTATAAAAGGAATTGGTGGTATTAAATATTTAAGAAATATTTTACAAAATGGTAGTGTTTCAAAAGAGTATTTAGGTTCAAGTGCTTCTAGTGATAATACTCCACTTGATACAGATATATCTATGATTATGAGTTCAGATGGAACAATAAGTGAAAAAATGAATGCAACTGCTGCTTCAAGTTATGGACCTATATGGTTTGTATTAAAAAATGATGATAGATTTATAACTACTAGAACAAGTAGTGAAATATTTGAAGCAAAACGAGATATGTCAAAAATGGAAGTATTCTATACTGGAGTTTTAGGACCAGGACATTATGGAATCAGAACAGGATTTGCTTCTAGTGAAATAAATTATATTGTTATAGATAATTATGATCCACGAGTAGGATTAGAAATTGCTATGAATGGTTTCTACATTCCTGTAGCCAATAGAGAAGGTAAAATTGTATTTACTCCAAAAGATTATGATGAATTAAGAACTAAAATGAGTGGTTTATCATATTTTGATGAGAATAATTATACTTTCTCTGAAAATTTAATTACAGAAGAAACTGAATATTTTGCCCAACAAATAGAACAAAGCAATTATGAAGTTCAAGCAAAAAGAGAAAAGATTAATAGTGTTATTAAAAAATCT
The DNA here is from genome assembly GCA_004563275.1 of bacterium. The sequence goes on along the minus strand of SFSZ01000010.1, from coordinate 670 downwards.
CTTGAAGAATTAGGATTACATCTAAAAACTAGTATTGATGGAGATTTAACTGAGGGATTTGTAGAATTAATTGATACTGGTTCAACAGGAAGAGGAACAAATAAACCTGGCGATGGTGATTTTGACTTTATGATGAGATTAGACAGAACTATATTATCAAATCCTACAAGATTAAGTGAATTAAAGCAAACTATATTAAGGAACCTTGGTCGAGAAAATTCTTCTGAATTAACTGGTAATGGTGACTTTAGATTAAAAGGTGTTCCAATAGGTACTGATATGAGTGTAGATATTGATATTACATTTACTGAAAAAACAGATAATATATCATATTCTACTGATATGGCATTGCAAGATAGACTTGCTACTATTCAAAGAAATGATCCAGAAAAGTATAAATATGTTGTTGCTAATATCTTATTAGCAAAACAAGTACTTAAAAAAGCTGAAGCATATAAACCTAATCGTGGGGAAATTCCTCAAGGTGGTTTAGGTGGAGTTGGAATCGAAAATTGGATTCTTCAAAATGGTGGTTCATTTATTGATGCAGCTAGAAGTTTTGTTGAAGCAGCTGATGGAAAAAGCTTTTCAGAATTTCAATCAACTTACCAAATATGGGATTTTGGAGATAATCATTTAGCTGAAAGAAGAGGACACTATGCTCATGATA
>SFSZ01000031.1 GCA_004563275.1 bacterium | reverse complement strand
GTATGCTTCAAGTACTTCATTTTTAAACTCTAATGAATATGAAGCAAATTTTTGTCCTTTTGAAGCCATAAAAAATACACCTCCTTTCGGAAGTGTATTATATCACTTTCTTTAAACTGCTTTTTTATTTGTGTCTACTCTAAGGGGTGCAGTTCAAAATGTAGTTTTTTATTTTTCTCTATGATCAATAAGAAAATCATCTAGCTTTTTATTAAATATTATTGATATTTTATAAAGAAGAGTTAATGAACAATTCTTTTTATCATCATTAGGTGACTCTATTCTCTTTAAGTATTCTGGAGTAACACCTAATAATTCAGCTAAGTCCATTAATTTAATTCCTTTTTCTTTACGATAATATTTAATGTTATAAGCAATAATAGATTTAAAATCTTCATTATAATCATCTTTAAAATTTGTATTCATTTAACTTCACCTATTTATATTGTTGCATAATCCTGAAAATAAATAAGTAAACTTTTTGTCCTAATAAATTTTATATATTTTTAAAATAATGTATTTATTAATATTGTATTATATGATACAATATTTTTGTAATAGGGAGGAGTAGTTATGCCAACAACTATAAAAATATCAAAACAAATGATATTAGATGCTGCTTTTGAAATAGCAAGAGAAAAAGGTGTTGATCAAATAAGTAATAGAGAATTAGCTAAAATACTTAATTGTTCAATTAGACCTATTTATTATCAATTTAAAAATGTTGAAGAATTAAATAAAGAACTTAATGAAAAGATTGAAGAATATTTTTTTAGTTATTTAATTAATAATGTTATAGAAGGAATTCCTAAATATAAACAAATTGGAATTAATTATATAAAATTTGCGAAAAATGAACCTAAATTATATACTTATCTTTTTATGAGTGAATCAAAATTAGGAATTGAAAAGTTTGTCGGTAAAAATGATAGTGATTTTACTACACTTGAAGGTATTATTAGAAAAAGTACTCAATTAAGTCATGAAGAAATTATGACATTTCATACTAAGATGTGGATATTTACTCATGGATTAGCAACGCTTATTGCTTGTAAAACACTTGAATTAACTGATAAAGATATAAGTGATTTATTATCTAGTGAATTTCAAGCACTTATGTTACTTGAAGAAAATCCAAATAATAAATGGGTTTTGAATAATTGGAAAGAAGGAGAAACAAATGAATAAAAAAAATATTGTTTTAGGGGTTTTATTGATTATTATAGGAATTATAGTGGGACTTAATAGTTTAGGAATTGCTAATATAGATTTATTTTTTGAAGGATGGTGGACTTTATTTATTATTATTCCTTGTTTTATTGGATTATTTAATAGTAAAGATAAATCTGGTAATTTAATTGGTTTGTTAATTGGAATTGTTTTATTACTTGGTGTTAGGGATATAATTAGTTTTAGAATTATCGCTAAGTTGATTGTTCCAGTTATTTTGGTTATTTTAGGATTGTCCTTGATGTTTAAAGATAATATCAATAAAGCTGCTGTTAAAAGAATTAATGAATTAAATAAAGAAAATAAAAATAATGATTATTGTTCAACTTTTTCTTCACAGAAAATTAGTTTAAGTGAAAGTGATTTTAAGGGATTAAATTGTGATGCAATATTTGGAGCTTTAGAATTGGACTTATCTAATTGTAAGATTAAAAAAGATGTTGTTATTAATGCTAATGCAGTGTTTGGTGGTATCGATATTATTGTTCCTAAAGATATAAAGGTTATTACTAAATCATCTTCTATATTTGGTGGTATAGATAATAAAAGTACTTATGTTGATAATAAGGGCCCTATAATTTATATTAATGCTTCTTGTGTTTTTGGAGGTATTGAAATTAAATGAGTAATGGACAAAAGGTAATTAAATATTTTGCTTATGCTTTAGCTTTTTGTATTATATTTGGAATAATTTCTGCGGCTGTTTCTGTTTTTGCTGGAATTAGTAGTTTAATTGATATTAATGATAATAACAATAGTATTAGTGATGAATTAAAAACTTTAGTGTGTAGTGGAAATATTGAATTAAGTAATTTAAAAATTGATTTAGGTTATAGTAATTTAAAAATAGTTTCTTCGAATAAATTTGAAATTAAAAGTAATGATTCAAATGTATTATGTGATGTTAAAGATGATGTTTTAGTTATTAAAGATAAAAATAAAGCTATTAAAACAAAACATAGTGATCTAATAATTAGTTTACCAGATGATATTAGATTTGATTATATGGATATTGAAACTGGTGCTGGGAGAGTAAATATTGAAGAATTATATACTGATAGATTAGACTTGTCTTTAGGTGCTGGAAATAGTGTTATTAAAACTTTAAATGTTAATACTGCTGATATAGATACTGGTGTAGGTGCATTCTTTATAAATGATGGTGTAGTTAATAATATTGATTTAAGTATGGGTGTGGGTGCATCAAATATTAAACTTAAAGTAAATGATTATGGTGAATTTGAAGGCGGTATTGGTAAATTTAATTTAGAATTAATTGGTTCTTTAGAAGATTATAAAATTGAATTAAATAAAGGAATTGGCAAATGCTATGTTTCAAGAAATGAACTAAAAGATAATGAAACTGTTGGTGGTGGACAATCTAAAATTATTTTAAATGGTGGTATTGGTGAAATGAATGTTAACTTTATAGGAGAATAATATGATAGAAATTAAAAATGTTAGTAAGAGTTATGATGGTAAAGTAAAAGCTTTAAATGATATTAGTTTTAAGATTGATAATGGGGAAATATTTGCATTTATTGGACATAATGGTGCTGGTAAAACTACTATGATAAAGTCTTTAGTAGGAATATTAGATTTTGATAGTGGAGATATTTTAATTAATGGTAAATCTATAAAAAAAGAACATATTGAATGTAAAAGAGAAATGGCTTATGTTCCAGATAATCCTGATTTATATGAGAATATGACTGGGTTAGATTTTATTAATTTTATATGTGATATATATGATGTATCTTTAGAAGATAGAAAAGTAAATATTGAAAAATATTCTAAAATGTTTGAAATGGATGGTAAATTAGGTTCTGATATTTCAAGTTTCTCTCATGGTATGAAACAAAAAGTAGCTTTAATTGCGGCACTTAGTCATAATCCTGATGTCTTAATTATGGATGAGCCTTTTGTTGGACTTGATCCAAAAGCAGTTTTTGATATGAAAGAAGTAATGCATAAAATGGCTAAAGAGGGTAAAACTATCTTCTTTTCCACACATATTTTAGATGTTGCAGAAAAGTTATGTGATAGAGTAGCAATAATTAAAAAAGGTGAAATTGTTAAAATAGGTAAAATGAAAGATATTAAGGGTGATGAATCTTTAGAACAAGTATTTCTTGAGTTAGGAGATAATCAATAATGAAAACATATTCTTTAATCAAAGCTGTTCTTAGTCAAGATATGAATATGTTTAATTATTCAGCAAAAAGAAATTCTAGTAAATTTGTAAAAACTATATTACCAATTATATTATTTTTAATTGTTGCACTTGGAATTGGAACATATGCCTATATGTTAGGAAAAGCTTTACATGAAGTTCATCTTACTTATATAATGCTGACAATGTTTTTATTCCTTGTTACAGTTTTAACTTTTATAGAAGGTATTTATAAATCTCAAGGTATTTTATTTGAAGCTAAAGATAATGATTTGTTATTTTCATTACCAATATCAAAATCTAAAATTTTATTTTTAAGAATTTTTAAATTATTATTATTTGAATATATTTATAACTTGATGTTTTTGTTACCAGCTTTTATAATTTATATTTATTTTGAACATCCAGGAATTAGTTTTTATTTATTATCATTTTTGATGACAATATTGCTACCAATTATTCCAACTATTATATCTAGTTTTTTAGGGTATTTAGTTAAGATGTTTTCTAGTAAATCTAGATTTAAAAAGATAATTCAAACTGTACTATCATTAGTCTTATTTTTTGTGATTTATATTGGAAGTATAAAATTAGAAGGCTTTGTTCAAAATATTGCAAGTAAAGCAGTAAGTATCAATGATATGCTAGTTAAAATTTATTATCCAATAGGTGCTTATGTTAATTTAATTAATCATTTTGATATTTTAACTTTTTTAAAATTATTGATAATTAATATTATTCCATTTATGTTATTCATTTATATTGGAGCTAAATATTATTTTAAAATTATATCTAATGAGAAAAGTGGTAATACAAAAGTAAGATTTAAAAAAGAAAAATTTGTTAAAAATAGTCCTTTAATTGCTTTGGTTAAAAAAGAGTTAAAAAGATATTTTTCTTCTCCTGTTTATATGCTAAATACTTCAATAGGTTTGGTTATTGTTCTTATTGTTACAATAGCAATGGCTATAAAGGGAAGCAGTGTTTTTGAACTAATATTGAAAGATTATGGTTATACTGGTGGTTTATCTATTGAGGTTTTATATTATTTCTTAATGATATTTGCTGCCTCTTTAACTTCTATTACGTCTTCTTGTATTTCTTTAGAAGGAAAAACTATTAATATTACTAAAAGTTTACCTGTTAGTGAAAAAGCAATTATGAGATCTAAATTAATATATCCATATATTATTGAATTACCATTTATATTAATTAGTGAATTTATTTTCTTTATAGTTTTTAAACCAAGTGTTTTTTATATTATTGTTATTATTTTAGGTAGTTTATTATCAATATTATTATCATCAAGTATAGGTTTATTTATTAATTTGAAATATCCGAAGATGAATGCGATGAATGACACTGAGGTTGTTAAACAGAGTATGAGTTCAATGTTATCAGTATTTATGGGAATGATTGTGTTTTTTGGTAGTATTTTTGGTTATGGGTTATTGATAGATAAAATTAATTCGAAAATATTACTTTGTTTTAATTTATTAGTAATTAGTTTACTTGATGTTTTGTTTTACTATTTGATTATTAAAGTTGGAACTAAAGATTATAAAAATTTAAATGTATAGAAAGAGGTATTTATGACAAATGTTATTGAAGTTAAAAATTTAACTAAATGTTATAAAAATTTAAAAGCAGTTGATGACTTATCTTTTAATGTTAAAAAGGGTGAAATATTGGGATTACTTGGGCCTAATGGAAGTGGTAAATCAACAACTATTAATTGTTTACTTTCTTTACTTAAATATCAAAATGGGAATATTAAAATATTCGGAAAAGAAATGAATGTTGATTCTTATGATATTAAAAGTAAGATTGGAGTTATATTTCAAGAGATTGCCGTATTTGATGAATTAAACGTTTATGATAATATTGATTATTTTTGTGGATTATATATAACTGATAAAGATAAACGTAAGAAATATGTTAAGGATGCGATTGATTTAGTTGGTCTTAATGATTTTGTTAAATTTTATCCAAAACAATTATCTGGTGGTTTACTTAGAAGATTAAATATAGCTTGTGGAATATCACATAAACCAAGTTTAATATTTTTAGATGAACCTACTGTAGCAGTTGATCCTCAAAGTAGAAATAATATTTTAGATGGAATTAAAAAGTTGAGAGATGAGGGAGCTACAATTGTTTATACAACACATTATATGGAAGAAGTTGAAATACTTTGTGACAGAATTATTATTTTAGATAAAGGTAAGATAATAGCAGAAGGAACATCTGATGAATTAAAAGAAAAAGCTAATATAGAAGAAAAAATAACAGTAGAATTAAATAAAATAAGTGAAAAAGAAATAAAAGAAATAAAAGAATTTAAAACAGTTGATGATATTAATTATGGTAATGGTATTTTAGTTATTAAATATAAGAAAGGTAAAAATAATTTAGGAGATTTAATAGATTATTTTAATAGTAAAAAGATTAAATATAATAAAATATTCTCAGAAAGACCAACATTAAATGATGTATTCTTAGAACTAACTGGAAAGGAATTAAGGGATTAATGTTTTGGCATAATTTTGTTTATTCTTTAAAAACTTTATTTAAGAGTAAATCATTAATATTTTGGACTTTTGTTTTTCCAATATTGCTTGGTACTTTCTTTAAATTAGCGTTTTCAAATATTGAAAAAAATGAAGTTTTAGAAGTTTTTAATATTGCAGTTGTTAATAATGAAGAATTTAAAAAAGATGAGGTTTTTAATGAAGCATTAAAAAGTTTAAGCACTGGTGAAAATAGGATATTTAATGTTAGTTATTTAGATCAAAAGAAAAGTGAAAAATTACTTGATGATAATAAGATAACTGGTTATTTATTATTTACTGGTGATGATATTAAAATTAATGTTAATAATAGTGGAATTAATGAAACTGTTTTAAGATATGTAGTTGATGAAATTAATAGTGAAAAGACTATTATAAATAATATTATTAAAGATAAAGTTAGTAATAGTTATGAAGTAGATTATGTAAAAATTTATGATGAAGTTTTAAATATTGTTAATAATGATAATGAAGTAAAACTTAATAATGTTTCTAATAAAAATTTAAGTTATACAATGGTTGAGTTTTATTCTTTAATAGCAATGGCGTGTTTATATGGTAGTATGCTTTCGATGTATATTATTAATTATAAATTACCGGATATGAAAAGTGTTGGTAAGAGAATTTTTATTTCACCTATAAGTAAAAGTAAAACGGTTATTAGTAGTTTACTTGCTAGTTATGTGGTACAAATTATAGGGATAGCTTTATTATTTTTATATACTATATTTATTTTGCATGTTGATTATGGCAATACGCTTTATTTAAGCATAATTTTAGCTCTTGTGGGCTCTTTATCAGGATTATCTTTAGGATTAATGGTTGCAACATCAATTAAGGCTAATGAAGGCTCTAAAGTAGGTATTTTAATATCTATTACAATGTTGTGTTGTTTCTTGTCAGGAATGATGGGTGTAGGGATGAAGTATGTTATAGATACTAATGCATCATTTTTAAATAAGATTAATCCAGTTGCAATGATTACGGATGGTTTTTATAGTTTATATTATTACGATACTTTAAATAGATTTTATTTTGATTTAATTAGTCTATTAGTATTTTCTTTAATATTAATTATTATATCTATATTAGCATTAAGGAGACAGAAGTATGACAGTATTTAAGACTTTTTGGAAAATAGTAAATAAATATAAGGGAACTATTATTTTATATACAGTTATGTTAATTGGTTTTGGTGCTATAAATATGAATTCTGGTGATGTTAATATGACATTTACGGATACAAAACCAGATATTGTAATTGTTAATCATGATGTAAATATAGGTTTAACTGAGAATCTAATAGATTATTTAAATGATAATGCTAATGTTAAAGTGTTTAGTAGTGAAGAAGAAATTAATGATGCTTTATTTTATAGAGATATATCTTATGTTATTTATATACAAGAAGGGTATAGAAGAAATGTATTAAATGGAGAAAATCCAAGTATTGATATAAAAACAAATGGTACTTATGATTCTTCTTTAACAGAAATGATGTTAGAAAGATATGTTAAAACTCAAAATACTTTTAGAAAGCTTTATGATGATGAAAAAACGATAATAAAGAATATTAATGATAGTTTAAGCAAGAAATCTGAGATGATTATTAATTCTAAGTTAGATGCAGGAGAAATGAGTAATATATCATTTTATTATAGTTTTGCTAGTTATAGTATAATGGCAGTAGTTATTTACATAGTATGCATAGTATTAGGAAGCTTTCATAAAGAATACGTTAATAAAAGAATTATTATAAGTGAGATGGATTATAAGAAACATAATTGGTTATTGTTAATTTCTAGTTTAGGGTATGGCTTGCTTGTTTGGATTCTTTATAATTTAATTGGAGTAATGATTCTTGGCAAAACGGTATTTACTTTAAATGGATTATGGTATGTTATTAATTCATTTGTATTTACACTTTGTTCACTTACTATGGCTTTGTTTATAAGTAGTTTGGTAAGTAATAAAAATGCGATTGCTGGAGTAGTTAACGTGGTAGCACTAGGATCTGCTTTCTTATGCGGAGCATTTATTCCGATGAGTATGCTTCCAGATGGAGTTTTAAAGTTTGCCCATGTCTTACCTTCTTATTGGTATATTAAATCTAATGAATTATTAAAGACTATGGAAATATTTGATTTAACAAATTTGAAACCAATTTTGTTAAATTTGGGAATGCTTTTGTTGTTTTCTCTAATTTTTATAATTTTAAATAATTATGTAACTCGAAAGAAAAGAAGTATTTAGAGACACCTTTTATTAGG
>SFSZ01000068.1 GCA_004563275.1 bacterium | reverse complement strand
TGAAATAAATGGTACTCATAATAGAACTGATTATGATTTATCAAGACATGAAGAATATAGTGGAATACAACAAAGATATTTAGATCCAGTTACTAATGAGAAATTTATTCCTTATATTATTGAATCAACATATGGACTTGATAGGACAGTTTTAGCAGTGCTATTTGAACATTATCATAAAGAAGTACTAGATAATGGTGAAGAAAGAGAAGTGTTAAAATTACCTACTTATTTAGCGCCATATAAAGTAGCAGTGCTTCCACTTGTAAAAAAATATCATAGTGAAAAAGCAAACGAAGTATATGAAAAATTATCAAAGAATTTTATGTGTACTTATGATGATACAGCATCAATAGGTAAAAGATATAGAAGAGAAGATGTTATAGGTACTCCATTTTGTATAACTGTTGATGATGAAACTATTAATAATAACACAGTAACAGTAAGAGATAGAGATACTATGAAACAAGAAGTAATAAACTTAGATGATTTAGTAAGTTATATTGAAGATAAAGTAAAATTTTAAAAAGTTCCTTAATTGATGTGAACCCTATTTAGGAGACATTAAGACATTAAATTAAAAAGACTTTTATATTAAAAAGAGAAAAGTAGCAAATTACTTTTCTCTTTTTGTGTAAGTTTTTCTCTTTTGTTTATTTTTTGACTTAAGTCTTTTAGTGTTATAAAATAATATCCATTCTTCTACAAGTTGAATATATTCTTGTAAAGATGTAATATTATTGTTGTACAAAGTTTCTTTCTTTAGAATAGCATGCCAACTTTCAATTGGTGAATCGTCGATTGGTGTGCCTTTACGAGACATGGAAATTGTTATTCCATTTGATTCGCAAATAGCTTTGTACTCATAAGATGTATATTGGAATCCTTAATCACTATGAATGATCAATCCATATACATCTTTTTCTTTTGCAAGAGCTTGATTTAATGTATCAATAACTAATTTTAAATCATTTCTTTTTGATATAACATAAGCAACAACATGTCTATCGTATAAATCGATAATTGTAGATAGATATGCCCTTGAATCTTTAAAAATCAAATATGTTACATCTGTATCCCAAACTTTATTTAGAGAATCTGTATTAAAATTTCTATTTAATATATTTGGTTGTACATTATCTTCAATTCTTTTATTTTTATGTTTTATCTTAGCTTTTCTTATATATTCTGCTTGAATATTATATTTTCTCATTATTCTCAATACTTTCTTGCCATTAATGATGACACCATATTCATTCTTTAATTCTTCAGTTATTCGACGATATCCATAACATTTTTTATTTATATCAAATATATTCTTAATCATTAAATAATCTGTATAATCTGGGTCATCTGTATTTCTATACTTGTAATAAGTCTTAGGACTTATATCTAATACAGCACACATATTGAATAATTTATATTTATTTTTATATAAATCAATAAATGTTACTTTTTCTCGCGTTGTGCCTTTAAGAATGCCTGGTATTTTTTTACTATTTCATATCTTTCTTTCCAGTCTTCTTTGGTTAAATTAGTTTCTTTAGGTCTTCCTCGTTTTTTCCCTGTTTTTAATTCTGGATGTCTATATCTATATATCATTTTGAGTACTTTTGAAATTTTTGACCTTTTGTCGCCATAAAAAATACACCTCCTTTCGGAAATGTATTTTATCATAAAAAGTCTTTTTAATTTAATGTCTACCCAGAGGGGTGCATTTCAAATGGAACTTTTTATTTTGATAAATTATTTTTAATATAAATTGGTTTGTTTTTAATTTCTTGATCTATAATATTATCATAAATATTTGAATATATATCTGTGACTCTTTTTTCTATTTCTAAAGCCTTATATTTTTTAGTATCATATTTATTCAAAATAGGTAGTTCAATACTATCTTTAATTTCATTTAGATAAGTTCTACCATTTTCATTGAATCCTAGTATTCTAATATATTCTAATTTTTTTATTTTGTCATTCTCTTCTTTAGTAAAAGAACAAAGTATATGGTTTAACATTCTTGATATTCTGTTATATGTATATCTTTTAGTCTTAATATTCATTATAAGCTCATCAAGTGATTTTGATTTATTAATATACTTTTTAATTCTAACATTTAATCCCTCATCTACATCAACATATTTTTCTAAATCAGTTTCAGATATAATTTTATATTTTAAAAATTCAAAATATTTATTTTCTAAACTTTTATTTTTTAAAATATCATATGTTTCTTTAGGTACCTTGTCTTTTATATTTTTATTTTCTAATAATTTATTTCTTATATTTGATGCTGAAACTATTTTATTGTCTAGGCTTAAATCATGA
>SFSZ01000067.1 GCA_004563275.1 bacterium | reverse complement strand
AATCATTATTTTTGGATTCTAGATTATCTATCTCTTTTTTATATCTAAAGTTTTCTTTTTCAAGATATTTATAACTATTAGCATATCCATCAACTTTATTAAATATTGTTTGTAGTTTAGGTTGCAATTCCATTACTTTTTTAGATTCATTAATAACATTATTCATACTATCAAAAGTTTCTTTTTCTAAAATAACATGTTTATTATCAAAAGGAATCTTTTTATTTGTTTTCATTTGTTCTTCAAACTCACTCATCGCTTTATCTAATCTATCACTTTTAGCATTTAATTCGTGATTTAATTTTTTAGTAAGTTGTTTATATTCTTTTATTTTAATGTGTTTATTATCACTACCTTTAATACCTCGTTCTAGATCATAACCTTTTTCAGTTAGACTTTTATGATACATATCTTGTAATTGTGATAGGTGTATTTTATCTCTAATATATTGTTTTTTAGATATGGTATATCTTTCAGTATTAGTTCTCTTATCCAATTTCTTAACAAGTGGAACAACAACACAATGAACATGAGGTGTTAATTCATCTAAATGGACAGTTGCATGTAAAATTTGTTCTTTTTTATAACCTAAATCTTTATAAACAAATTCCATACAAGTATCTGCCCATTCTTTTATTTGCTCTCTAGACATACCATCAAAGAAAGTATGAGTAGCAGTAAAAATTAATTCATCAGCAACACAATTTTTGGAACTATTTAACATTTCATGGTATCTTTTCTTTCTATCAGCTCGTTCAGTTTTCATTCTTTCTTCGTGTTCTTTTTTATATTCTTTTGTTAGTTTATCAAAACCTTTAGTATATTTCATATCTAGTGGAACAAGTTCTATATTATTTTTACTTAATTCTATTTTAATATTATTATGTGATCCTATTTGGGCTAAATCAGGTATAGTCATAATAGGTTCACTTCTAAATATTGCATAATTTAATTCCATATATCATTTCTCCTTTCTTTTTAAACAACAAAAAAGATATGTCGTTAAACATACCTTTAATTACATTAATCATCATATCTCTTGTTATAATGACAATAATTTCTTATCTTACATTTCTCGCAGTTAGGGTGTTCTCCACAAATGTTAGCAGATCTTAATAAACAAAATTGTTGGATTATTGATTCTACGATTATCTCATCACAGTTATTTAATTCAGCAATCTTTTTTATAATATTTAATACTTGTTGTTCAGTAGCATTAGCATTTTCAACAATTCCTAGTCTATGACTACCAAATAATCTTTCTAATTGAGAACTCTTTTTGCAAGTATTAACTCCAACTCTTTTTAAATAATCATAAGCAAAAGCTCGTCCAACTTGTATTAATTTATATTTACCACTGTTAAACATATTTGCTATGTCATTAGGTTTTTCTTTACTTACAAACTTATCTAAACTTCCATAATCTTTTTCTATTTGTTCTAATACCATTATATTTTTAGATAATGCTTTCATTTGATAACTAATCATTGGGTTAGTGCAATGAATCTTCCTTAACTTATTAACTAAAACACTTGGTTCAACAACTTTTAAATAATTCTTATTATAATTATGAAATATTTCATCAATAGCATCCATATTTTCCCTAATATTATTATCTCCCCATCTATGATTAGAAAGTAGAGCAATTATTAATGCCTTTAAATGTTCTTCAAAAGAATATTTTTTACCTTTCTTTCTTGATTTAACATTATTAACTAAATCTTTAATATCTCTCATATAATCGTAATTGATTTTTTCCATACTTTCTTTTATAAGAGGGTATATATCTTTTAAATCATTATCATCTAATAAAGTAATATTTTTAACCATTTCATAGTTAGGATTATATATTTCTTCCTTATCAATACAATTCTTTAATACATCTATAACTTCTGCATTAGATAAATACTTTACTTTCTCAATAGGAAATACAACTTTATTTACCTTAACATATTTTATCAGCAAAGGAATTAATTCACTATTTTTAAAAATTTCCTTATTTTCCATAAAAAAATATCTCACTTTCTAAATTTTAGCCTTTAACTAATAAAGTGAAATATTGCCTTTTATCCTTATTTTATAAGGTATTTCTTTATTTTTATATTTGGGTATCACTTATTCAACAACACCCAAGGTGTTTTAACCATACGAGGATTTCCAAGTTCATCTTCATATCCAAGAGAATTTGGTGTTACAAAACCAACGCAATCAACCAATTTAATATTTGTAATTAATCCATCGATATTGATATTAGCGCCACTACTAGGAACAAACTTAGGTTCTATTGTCATAATAGTTTTACCTTGCGCAGTTTGAGGTATTTCATCCATACATCTTTTCTTTTCTATCTCATCATCGATATATGGAAGAATCAAATTTTCAATACATTTCTTAATAAAAGTACTTTTACCAGT
>SFSZ01000066.1 GCA_004563275.1 bacterium | reverse complement strand
TCTTTGTTGACTTGTATAATTATTCCAATTATTTAATGAATCTCTTATTGTTGAAACTTTAGACACTGATTTTAATAATGGATGTCTAGTAAAGTTCCAGCTTGTTTCAAAAGAATCCCAATCTTCTTTAGATAATTCAAAACATTTCAAAGATAAGTTTTGAATATTATTATCAAATATTTTAAAATCAACAGGGATATGCTCTATTGCACCAGCGCTGTAGTGTATTCCCGTTTTATAAATATTCAAAAATTTTTGACTAACTTTACTATTCATTAGTGCCATAATAGTATAAAAATAATTATCATTATCATCATTTAAAAAATATGATGGTCCTGCAGTATCAAATAATTCGCCAATTGGACTTAATCTACATGAAAATAATCCGGTAGAAAAATCTGTCCATGTAATACTTCTTTTAAAATTAACTTCATCATTATAATTTGAAGATTTGATTTTTCCATTTTCTTTATAATTACGAATTCTTTTCCCATCATTTTCCCAATCAACTACTGCCAATCTATTTCCATACCATTTTCTAAAATGACCGCCATTACTATACGGATACCATCTTTTTGTTGTATTTTTAGAATCTATATTATTAAATAATATATTATTATAATCAACCTCAAACCAATTTTTTGAAAAAAACGTTATGTTACCTGTTACCAAACCATGCCTTGCTTTTCCATAATTAAGTAAATTTTTATAGTTATGTATTATTTCAATTACTTTATGTGAAAGCCAATATGACATATTAAAACCATCAATTTTTTTAAAATCATCAAACGAAGCAATATAATTACCATCTATATTTATATTTTTTATTCTTTGCAAAAACATTTTTTCTTTTTCCTGTTCAGATATACCATCTCTTATATCAATAAATAATGTGTCTTTTATCGATGGATTAGATCTTCTTAGTGTATAAGCAGCAGTTTGAACAACTTCACCACTTAACTCATCAAATGCATGAGGTCCTAAATATATCAAGTTATAAAAACTCATATTATTTAGAATAAATTCTCTTGCGTTTTTATATCTACTATTTATCATAAAGGATTGCTGTGAAATCATTGATAAAATTCCATCTTCATCTAGCATTTCAAAAAATCTTTTTAAACAGCAACAATACAAATCATTTTTAAAATCATTATAATTATTTAATACATAGTTATATAATATTTGATTAAAATTATTTAATCCCATATATGGTGGATTTGTGACTATTACACTATATTTTTTTTGTAATATTTTTGTTTGCTTTAGCAAAGGAACCAAACAAGAATATAGATAATTATCAAAGATTGTGTTTTCTAATAAATCTATTATATTACTGTAATTATTACTTGATAATTTAACTATAGAACCGATAGTTTTTACATTTTTATGTGCGTCAAAAAACTCTCTAATCACATTTCTATCTCCAACGTTACTGATATCAATATGATTTGATTCTTGTAATGATAATATATTTAAGTCTTTTATAATCTCTTTGTTAAATATATTTTGATCATAATATTCTCTAGCTTTAAGAAGCACTGATAAAACAGACAATTGACCCGCTCTATCATCTATATCTAATCCGTATAAATTGTTTTTAAGTATTAATTCAGGTATTTCATTTTTTGAATATCCATATAATTGATATGCTTTATAAAACAATTCAAAAGCATATACAAGTATATGACCCGAACCACTACACGGATCTATAAATGTTATATCCTGAATATTTTGTTTTTTCTTATTATTTACATTATCGTTATAATCTACATAATAAGAAAAATAGTTAATGATTTTTTTATCACATCCATTTTCAAGTAATATTCTACCTAAAGAATTTTCAACCATGTATTTAACTATCCAATCTGGTGTAAATAACTGTGTAACAAATGGAATTTCAAAATTTTCATAAGTTTTATCATCGGCCATTACTTTTTCTTTTTCATCTTGGTTATAATACTGATATAACCATCCAATAACCTCAACAGTATCAAAGCAATTATCCGGTACTTCATTTATTAATTGATATACAAAATTATCTTTAAGCAATAAATTATCAGGTAATAATACGTCTATGTAATCTGTATATCCATCAAATATTTGAGGAATAATTTTGCCTAGTTTATTACATACTTTTTTTAACACATAATTAAATTGTTCATTTTCTGTAGATAATTTTGCGTACTCTTTTAAATCAATGTTTAAATCAAGTGCAGAATTTGTTAGATTATTCATCTTTAATATTTCAGGATGATT
>SFSZ01000065.1 GCA_004563275.1 bacterium | reverse complement strand
TCTTTGTTGACTTGTATAATTATTCCAATTATTTAATGAATCTCTTATTGTTGAAACTTTAGACACTGATTTTAATAATGGATGTCTAGTAAAGTTCCAACTTGTTTCAAAAGAATCCCAATCTTCTTTAGATAATTTGATATTTTTTTCAACAAAATCATCAACATTAGGATCATTTTTTATAATAAATGGTACTTTGGCAATATCTCCACTTTGAAAAGCCAAAGTTGGATTAATAGCTTTCAAAATCGTATAAAATACTTTTGATGTAAACAAACCTAATGTATATTTTAAGTATTTATTATCCTTTAGATAAAATGCCATTCCATTTATATCAGAAATATTCCCAATTGGTAGATATCTGCATCCAAAAAATGAACTAGATAATAAAGTCCAAGTTATACCCTTTCTAAATAAGTATTGTAAATTTTGCGGTCTGGATTTTAATTTTCCATTATCGTCTTTAAAATTCTTTATTTCAAAGCCAT
This sequence comes from bacterium, assembly GCA_004563275.1. The sequence goes on along the minus strand of SFSZ01000065.1, from coordinate 1,778 downwards.
CATTTTCCCAATTTACAACATATTCTATATTTCCATACCATTTTCTGTATTCTCCCCCTTTATTATATGGAAACCATTTGGCAGAAGATTTTCTACAATCTTCTTCATTAATAGAATTTAAACAACATTTTTTGTTATTAACTTCATACCATTTTTTTAAAAATCTATTATTATCCGAAGTGGCTATTCCTTGTCTTGGATCTCCAATTGTAGTAATATCAGGATGATTTTTAAATAGTTCTATCATATTTTTGGTTAACCAAAATGCTATACTTTTACCAGGAATGTCTTTGTAATCATTAATGGACTTTTTGTATTTATATTTAACATCAGAATTAATCGCTTCCATTGTTTTTTTAGGCTGTAATTCTGAACCAGGAAAATTTGATAAATCAATATACAATCCGTCTTTATTACTACTATTATTATTAAAAATATATGTGGCAACTGGCACACAAGCACCTTCAAATGCATTATATTCTAGTCTAATTAGAGATAATATATCTTTATTATCTATTATATATTCTCTTAATTTTTGATATGACGAAATAAACATCCATACATATGGTGAAAGAGTACCTATTAATCCATCTTTCTCAGTCATATTAAACATCCTTATAAAAAATGCAGAAAACAAATCAAATTTATAATCTTTATAGTTTTCTTCAATAAAAACTTTTAGTTTTGTGCTCATTAAACTTGAATTCATATATGGTGGATTAGTAACTACTATAGTAAATTTATTAGATAAAATATCTGCTTGTTTTATCAGTGGTTTAATTTGTTCTAATAAGTTTAAGTCTAATATATTTCCACTAAGTTTTTCTAATGCATATGAGTAGTCTTTCTTTTCTACTTTTAGTAGCGAACCCAGCTCTTTTGCATCTTTAAATGTATTTACCAAATAATCTATATTTGCTGTTGTAATTAAATCTTGATCAAAATAAGATGTATCTATTCCCTTTGATTCTTGTAATGATAATATATTTAAGTCTTTTATAATCTCTTTGTTAAATATATTTTGATCATATTCTATATTCTCTAGCTTTAAGAAGCACTGATAAAACAGACAATTGACCCGCTCTATCATCTATATCTAATCCGTATAAATTGTTTTTAAGTATTAATTCAGGAATATCTTTTGAATTGTACCCAGCGGATTTATATATCTGCATAAATATTTCAAAAGCATAAACAAGAATATGTCCTGAGCCACTACATGGATCTATAAATGTTATATCCGTTGGATTAACTCTTTCAGTTATCTCTCCAACGTTATCTTTTATAAAATATTCCCAATTTTTTGATAAATTATCTATATCAGAATAATTTCTTTCAATCCAATATCTTCCCAGAGAGTTTTCAACCATATATTTAACTATCCAATCTGGTGTAAATATTTGCGTAGCATATGCAATTTCATTTTTCTTGTATTGTTTTTTAGCATTAATTACTCTATCTTTCTCGTCTTGGTTATAATACTGATATAACCATCCGATAACCTCAACAGAATCAAAACAATTATCCGGTACTTCATTTATTAATTTATATACGAATCCACTATTTAATAGTAAATTATCAGGCAATAATACGTCTATGTAATCTGTATATCCATCAAATATTTGAGGAATAATTTTGCCTAGTTTATTACATACTTTTTTCAACACATAATTAAATTTTTCATTTTCTGTAGATAATTTTGCGTACTCTTTTAAATCAATGTTTAAATCAAGTGCAGAATTTGTTAGATTATTCATCTTTAATATTTCAGGATGATT
>SFSZ01000030.1 GCA_004563275.1 bacterium | reverse complement strand
ACTCGATATAGAATAGTGAGGTATATATGAAACTTAAAACAAAAATGTCATTAATTTTAGGAATGACAATTCTAAGCGTTACCCCAGTAATGCAGGCAACAGCGCTTGATATCATAACTTCTAAAGATGTCAAGTGTACAGAAACAAAAGCGTGGAAAGATTACCAAAAATTATCTGAAAAAGACAAAAAAGGTATTATTCCTCCAGTACAATGCGAAGAAACAACAAAATTATCATCCAACTTAAAAGTTAAAGGAGTGCCACTAATTAGTAATCCTGAAAATGCCAAGACATTCGACTTAAGAAATGTTAATGGTAAGAACTATGTAACTCCGGTAAAAAATCAGTATCAAACCGGTTTATGTTGGGCCTTCGCAACAGCATCAATCATTGAGTCTAATTATCTAATTAACAATAATGAACAATTAGATATATCAGAGTTACATATGGGTTATAGTACATCATATCAGCTTAAGGATGGAGTTAATCCTTATGGACTAAAAATTGGTGACAAAGCATATGATTCAGTGTCATCGGGCGGCTATCCTGAAACAAGTTCAAGATATTTAACAAATAGACTAGGAACTGTAACTGAATCAACATCTAAGTTATCTTTCGATAAAACAAATGTAGCATTAATTAAGGATTCTTCTTCTGGAACTTTAGAATCAGCAAAAAAAAATAATGAATACAATGTTAATGAGATAATAACTTATTCAACAAATAAAAATTGTACATATAATAATAATGAAGCTATAAAAAAAATCAAAACATTGGTAGCTACTTATGGTGGTGTAAAAGCATCAGTACTATTTAATGATAAAACAATAGATTTTACTAAAACTTCAGATACTGAAGCAAAATATGGCAACAGTTTATACTCAACAAGTAGTGTAGCTAACCATGCAGTGACAATTGTAGGTTGGGATGATGACTATCCAGCATCTAATTTTAAAGCTTACAATTCATCTACACCTGCTGGAAATGGTGCTTGGATAATAAAAAATTCCTATGGTGAAATAAGTTATTATGATAAAAATGCAAAACATCTTGTTGATGAAGACGGTGCGGTGTACAAAACTATCATTGGAGACAAGGGATATCATTATGTTTCATATTATGATAATTTAATTTGTAGTAGTATAATGGCAGTTAACAATGTAGAAAAAAATGAAAAAGATACAAATGACTATACATATACAATAATATCAAGAATTGATAATGTTATCGGAATAAAACCAGATTATGTATTGCTTGCATCAAAATACACTAAAAAAACTGATGATACTGAGATTATAGATTCAGTTACAATTAACTTAGCATCAGAGTCAGATAAATATGAAATCTATTATGCAACAGATTTAAATTTAGATAATGCAGAACTTATAGCATCAGGAACAGCAAGTATTACAGGTTTTCAAAATATAAAAATAAAGAAAAATGTTCAACTATCAGCTAAAGAATATTATATTATTGTAAAATATACTCCGGGTACGGATAATAAAAATAAAATAATTCCTACAAACATAATAGATACAGGAAATGATAATGATTATTATAAAGATATCCTTTTTAAACCACAAGAGCTTCATACTGGCGTATCATTCTATAGTTTGGATAATGGTAAAACTTGGATTGATTCAATAAGTGCTGGCGTTGATTTAGGAGAAGAACGTGGAAATAAAAAAATAAACTTCTATTCAGATATTTCAGTATTCACTGTATCTAGAGATTACAACTTATCAATCTCGACATCAACAGATGACACAATCAGTGCTGAAGATGGTGGCTCAGTAAGTGTAACCCTTGATTTAAAAAATGTTACTGGTAATATTACTACTAAAATCTATAATTCAAATAAACAAGATGTAACAAATAAATTTAAAATAACTAAAGATAGTAATAAATATACAATTGCTGGTATTGTTGGAACAACAACAGCAGGAACATATACAGCAGAATTTACATATAAAGATGCTGTAGCAGAAAAAACATTCAAAGTTACTTCAAAATCACCATCTAATGTTTTAGTAGAAAAAATTACAATTGCTGGTAAAACTGAAGCAGTTGCAGGTGGATACTTAGTACTAGATGCAACTGTAACTCCAAAAGATGCTACAAATAAAGTCTTAACATGGTCAAGTAGTGATATAAAAGTAGCTACAGTAGATCAAGAAGGTATCGTTAAAGCTGTAAATGAAGGAACTGCAACAATAACAGCTGAATAAATGAAGGAACTGCAACAATAACAGCTGAAGCTACAGATGGTTCAAAAGTAAAAGGAACAATCAATATTAAAGTAATAGGTAAAAAAGTTGAACAAACAAGCAACGATGTAAAAGATGACACAAATAATGACACTGAAAAAAGCCCAGAAACTGGCTTAACATCAATTACAACAGCTTTACTTATCACAATGTTACTAAGCATTATTGCTTATGTAGTATTCAAAAAGAAAAATTTATTTAAGAGAGTTTAATTTTTAAACTCTTTTTTTCTTGCAATAAAATAATATAATAGTTACAATATAAATTGAAAAGAAGGTGTTTGATTATGCGTAAAATAAGTTTACTTCCTGCTGACTCATATACAGTTATAAATAAAACCCTTCTAACAGACTTAGATAAAAAGAATTTAATTAATCTATATGAACCAATCGTTGGCTGTCTTGCTATTAGCCTTTATTTAACCCTTTGGAGCGATTTGGACAAGACTGAAACAATTAGTAAAGATTTTACTCATCATCACCTAATGACCTTCCTAAAAGCCAAATTAGACTATATTAAAGAGGCTAGAGAATCTCTAGAAGCAGTTGGCTTAATTAAAACCTATATTAAACAAGATAAAGATATAAATCATTATATCTATGAATTATATTCTCCAATTAGTGCCTATGATTTTTTTAATCATCCAGTTTTAAATGTTGTTTTATATAATAACATTGGTGAAAATGAATATAAAACCCTAGTAAAATCATATCGTAAAATAACCACTAAATATGATGATTATGAAGATATCTCATGCAAATTAAATGAAACCTTTAAAAGTACTTTAGGTAATGGTTTTAATGCCGAAGAAATTAAGGCCAAAGAAGAAGCTAAGATCAATATTGGCTCACTAATTGACTTTGATTTATTAAGAGAATCAATACCTAATAATATCCTAAATGATAAAGCCTTAAATAAACGTAGTAAAGAACTAATCAATTCCTTGGCATTCGTTTATAATTTAGACACCATTAAGCTAAGTGAAATATTAAGATTAACCATAGATGAAAATGGTATGATTAATAAAGAATCTCTAGTTAAAGAAGTAAGAAAATATTATGAATATAATAATGGTGGATCACTACCAACTTTAATCTATCGTACCCAACCAGATTATTTAAAATCTCCAGAAGGTAACTTATCTAACAAGGGAAAAATGATTTATATTTTTGAAAACACTTCTCCATATGATTTCTTAAGAAGTAAATATAAGAATAATAATCCAGCTCCTCGAGATTTAAAACTACTTGAATATTTAGCAATAGATTTAAATATGACTCCTGCCGTTATTAATGTCTTAATAGATTATGTCTTAAGAATTAACGATAATAAACTAACTAAATCTTATGTTGAAACTATTGCTGGACAATGGACAAGACTTGGTATTAAAACTGCCACTGGAGCCATGAACCAAGCAGAAAAAGAATATAAGAAAACATCTAAAAAAGAAATAAAGAAAGAAGTAAAAGTACCAGTCTGGTTTAATAATCAACCACAGAAAGAAGAAGAGTTGCCAGATGAAGAAAAGAAAGCTTTAGAATCACTTCTAGGAAGGTTTGAATAATGGAAAATATTAATGAATCATTTACAAAATATACAAGATCAAACTTAGATGCTATGCTAAAAAAAGATTATGCCACAGCCGTAAAGAATCCTGAATTTAAAAAATTAGTAAACACCTTAAAAATTAAAGAAAATGTTGCATATAAATATACATCAAAATTAGAAAGAACCGTTTGTGAGCTAAATAATTGTTCCAATTGTAAAAGCCTTCATACTTGTCAAAATAAAGTAGAGGGAATGGTTTACTATCCAACTATTAAAGATGAAAAACTAGAATTTAATTATGTTGCTTGTAAATATAAAAAGAAAGATATTAAACAAAAAGAAGAAATAAAATCCAAATTCTTTGAAATGCCGTATGACATTAAAATGGCTAAAATGTCTAACATTGAAATAAATTCAACCAGAGCTAAAATAATTAAATGGATTAATAAATTCTATGATGATTTTAAATCAGACAAACAAACTAAAGGACTATATCTAAGTGGATCATTTGGTAGTGGTAAAACTTATATCTTAAGTGCTCTTTTAAATGAATTATCTAAACTTAATTATTCTTGTATAATAGTTTATTATCCAGAATTATTAAGAAGCATTAAAGAATCATTTAATAGTGATGATTACAATGAAAGAATAAATGAAATTAAAAAATGTGATTTATTACTTTTAGATGATATTGGTGCTGAAACAACAACTCCATGGAATAGAGATGAAATTTTAGGCACTATTCTTCAATATCGTATGGATAATAAAAAAGCCACATTCTTCACTTCAAACTTAAATATTAAAGAATTAGAAAATCACTTTATTACAAGTAATAAAGATGAAGAAGTAATTAAAGCAAGAAGAATTATGGAAAGAGTTAAATATTTAACAGATGAACTAGAATTAATTGGCGAAAATAAACGAAAATAAGCGATATTTTCGCTTTTTTTATTGAAAGATTAATTATCCTGTATTACAATGAAAAAAGAATAGGTGAGCAAATGAAGAAAATATTATTAATCTTAATTTTATTATTTCCTTGTCTAACTTATGCTGATAGTACTTTATTAAAAGATAACCCTAATGCTAAAATAGATTGTTATAGCACTGAAAATAATAATGAAAATATTTCACTTGCTACTAAAGGAACCTATTATGAATGTGTAGCCATCATTTGTGAAAATGGCAAAAACAAAGAATTTATCAAAAACGAATTTATTCAAAATATAACTTGTCAAAACAATAATAAACCAACATATAACTTAGAAATTCCTAATAATCTTTATCCTATTAATTCATCATGTCAGCAAAGTAGTGCAGTAGATGAAGAAACCAAAGGTTATGCCTTTATAATTAAAAAATACACCTATGATTGTGATGCCTCAATTAAAAGTCCCGATACTGGAGTAAATAACTATTATTTGGTTCTAGGTATTTTAATTGGTGTATTTACCATAGTCTTATCAATAATTAATAAGAAAAATGCATTTAAAAGATTTGAATATTAATAATTATGTGATATTATTAATATAGATCTTGGTCTAAAATAATACCCAGATGGTATTATTTTTTGAAAGAGGATAATTATGAAAAAATTAAAATATTTATTAATAGTAACTTTATTATTTCCTATTACCGTATTTGCTACCAATCAAAATACTGAAGTAGGAACAAACATGTCATGGGATCAATGTATTGCCAATACCGATACTGCCTTTAGTAGTGATGGTCATGGTTATTATTCTCAATGTAAGAAAATATCTTGTTTAACTGGAACCTATACTCAAGAATATTTATATTCAAGTAAGTTAGTAACTTGTACTAATGGAAATAAAGATATGTATACAAGATTAATTAGAACCGGTTGTGGAGGTTATCAAGGATCTTGTTCACCAACCGTTGATGTTAAATATTGTAGTTATGTTATGTATTTTGATTGTACATTAACAAGTAATGGAAGCACCTATATAGGAAAAACTACCATAACTCCAACTGTTACTACGACAACAACTACTAGAAGAACTACAACTACCAGAAAAACTACCACAACAAGAAAAACTACAACCACCAGAAGAAAAACCACAACAACTCCAAGAAAAACAACTAAACCTGCAGGTACAACCACTACAACCACAAATCCAACTACATCTACAACAACCGCAGTTAAAAGTAATAATGCTTACTTACAATCATTAAAATTAACACCTGGAGAAATACAATTTAATAAAGAAACATTAGAGTATACAATATCAGTTGATAAAAACGTTAAAGATATTACAGTCGAAGCTATTCCAGAATCAGCTACAGCAACTGTTAAAATCAAAAATAATGAAAAAATAAGCTCTAAAAAGCCAATATACGTTATCGTAACAGCTGAAGATGAAATAACTAAATTAGAATATAAAATAAATCTTGAAATAACAGATAATGGACCTAAATTATCGTCAAATAGTAAACTATCATCATTAACTATTAAAGGATATAATCTTAACTTTAAACCAGAAGTCAAAGAATATATAATAAAAATAGATAAAGATGTTAATGCCTTAGATATAGAAGCAACTCCAGAAGATGCAAAAGCCAAATACGAAATAACTGGTAATGAACAATTAAAAAATAAAAGTAAAATAACTATTAAAGTAACTGCCGAAGATGAAACCACAACTGACTACATAATCACAATAAAAAAAGGTGGAAGTAACATAATTGTTATTATTCTAATTACTATTGTTCTAGGCATTGCCGGAGTAGTTGGATTTAAATTAATAAGAAACCTAATACCAGCAAAGGAAGATGAAAATTATGACTATGAATAAAAAATCAACTCTAATAATTGTCTTATTATTTATATTAAGCATTACATCTTTTACTATCAGTAAAGATTTAAATAATAAAGAAGTTAAAACTGTAACTAATGAAACAATTGCTATAACTTTAGATGAATATGCTCCAGAAAATAAAGAAATTAAAATGTTAGCTGGTGAAGATAATCCTGAGCCAATCGCATCAAACTTCTGTGAAGATGTTCAACCAACTTTAAGAATAATGTATTATGTCATAATCGTCATAAAAATAATAGTTCCTCTTGGAATAATCTTTATGGGTTCATTTGACTTCTATAATGCTGTAACTGGTGGTAATGCTGATAATCTAAGAAAAGAAGCAATTATTCTTGGAAAAAGATGCATAATCGGTCTAATAATCTTCTTTGCACCAACTCTAATTAATTTAGTAATTAATGCAGCTGACCCAAGCCCAAGCGATTACAAGAAGTGTACTGACTGTATTTTTGATGGAACTTGTGATAATACTGGATTTAATACCAACATGCAAAACCAAAACAACAACTAAAAATTCTAAGTAACCAAATGAAAAATTTTAAAAGTATCAAATGATACTTTTTTTATTGATTACCCCAAAAAATTGATATATAATAAATATATATTACGATAGGAGGAATGTAGAATATGAAAGAAGCATCAGGCGAATTAAGTATGACTGCAGTAGCAGTAGTTGCTATCGCTGCAATAGGAGTAGTATTTACTACCCTTATTTGGCCAGCAATTAAAAATAATATTACAAGAAGTACAAATTGTACTCAAGCATTTGATTGCCAATGTGCAACAGGTTCAGACATGTGTTCATGTAAATATGTAGATGAAACTGGCGCAACTAAAACAGTACAATGTCCGAAAAAATAGGTGATTAAGAATGAGAGAGGCAATAGGTGGAACATGGTTGTTTACTATTGTTATAGTATTTATTGTCTTGTTTTCTAGTTATTTAGCTATTTCGGTTAATTATTCAAAAGCATTTAAAGTAAAAAATGGAATAGTAGATTTAATAGAACAAAACGAGGGTTTGAGTTCTGAAACTCAAACCCAAATTTCTAACTATCTAGATAAAACAGGATACTTTGTTTATGGCGAATGCAATTCAAAAGATGGTGAAAAAGGTTATGAATCAAAAGGTGCTGGTAACAATTATAAATACTGCGTAGTAAAAACAAATGCAGCTAATGAAGAGTTGGTTGCAGGAACAACCGTAGAAAGAGCATATTATAAAGTAAAAGTATTCTTTAGATTAGACTTACCAGTTCTAGGTGATATATTTACATTCCCAGTTACTGGCCAAACTAAAGCTATATATTATGCAAAAGATTAAGAGGATGATGACATGAACATAATAATAAAAAACAGAAATAGGGTAATAGATAATGCTCAAATCGAAGTACTAAAAACCTTAACAGGAGAATTTGAAAGAAAAGACTTAGAAGAACAACTAGTTAATCTAACTTTCAATAAAGTTATTATCGATATTACAGCTATTAAAAATTATTATGACCCCACATCACTTTTCTATTTCTTATCATATTTTGATGTAAATAAAGTAATATTACTTTTAGATGATAGTCCTTTAGTAAATAGTAATTCATTTTTAACATCATTAATAGATAAAGGATATTATAACTTTACCAGAAATACTTCAGGAATAAACTATCTAATAGATCATCCAAACAAATATGAAGATGTGGTAAAATATAAACAAGTAACAATTCAAAGTGCATTTAATCCCATCGCTGGTAACTTAAATGAAACAAAACCTTCATCATCTACTGAGCAAGTAAATTATCAAAAAAGCAAAAATCAAAAAGTAATTGGAATCCAAAATCTAACTGAACATGCCGGATCAACAACACTAATGTATATGATGGTAAAACAACTATTACCAAATTATAAAGTAAAAGGCATTGAAATGATGAAACAAGATTCACTTTACTTTAGAGATAATAATATACTTTACGCAACATCCTTAGAAGATCTAAAAATGCGTTTATCTTCCATAAAAGATTTAGATGTCATCATTATAGATTTAAATGATATAGATGGTAGAGATATCTGCGATGAAATATTATTTCTTGTTGACCCCGGAATTGTAAAATTAAATAAATTACTTAAAGGTGGTTCAATCGTTTATGAAAGAATTCAAAAAGGTAAAGTAGTACTTAATCGAAGTGCTATCTTACAACAAGAAGTAAATACCTTTGAATATGAAACAAAATTAAAAGTATTTTTAAACATTCCTAATATTAACGACCGTAAAGATAATAATGACTCAATAAATGCATTATTAGTTAAATTAGGCTTTAATAAACAATCAGGTCATGGATTATTTAGTTCATTTAAATAATTTATTGACAATAATAATAAAATAATATAAAATTAAAAGAGAAGTAAGGAGAGATATAAAATGGGTGAACTGAGTAATCTTTGCACAGAAGCAAGTGATGTTTTAGCATTTGCTGGATGGATTTTAACATTCTTTAAAATAGGTATACCTTTATTAATAATTGGTTTAGGTATGTTCGATTTTGGAAAAGCTGTAGTTGCAAGTAAAGATGATGAAATCAAAAAATCTGCTAAAACATTAATGTACCGTGCAATTGCTGGTATTGTAATTTTCTTTGTACCTTCATTAGTAGTATGGTTATTTCAAACTATCGGTAGTTTTAACGAGGCTGCAAATCAAACTAATTTTGAAGATTGTAAAAAGTGCATTTTAACACCTTGGAATTGTTAAATATAGTAACTAAAAACAACTTTACTGTTGTTTTTTTTTATGATATAATTTTGAATGGTATATTATATAGAGAATTAGGTGAATATTCTATGAAAAAAATAAAAACTTTTATGTATATTACTGTGCTTTATTTATTAAAAGCTAATTATGTTTTAGCTGAACCAGAACCAACTAGCAATGATAATGATTGTTCTGGTGTTTTAGCTGGTTTAAAACCAGATTTAGATAATATTTTTAAAGCTATGAAGATAATTGGACCAATTATTGTCTTTGCTTTAACTGTTTATGAATATGCCATGGCAATCTTCTCTAAAGATGCTGAAGGATTAAAAAAATGTAATAGTAGATTAACAACTCGTTTAATTCTTATAGCAATATTGGTATTTTTACCAACATTAATAAACTTATTACTAGGACTTTTAGATCCTAGTTATGAAACATGTGTAGTTGGGTAGGTGATAAATATGATGAACAAAATACTATTAACAGGATCAATATTTGATACTATTGGTGAAGTATTTTTAAAATTAATATACTTTTTAATGCTATCTATAGATTCAATTGTATTTTGGTTTATAAAATTAATTAGTCAAGTTTTCTTTTTGGTAGTCGATACAAACATGGAAGGACAGGCCATTACCGCTAAAATGAACGAACTTATGGATCGCATTTATATCATTTTGGGCGTTGGAATGCTTTTCTTTGTTGCTTATAAAATTATATGTTTAATGACAGATCCAGACAAAATTAGTAACGACGGTGCAGATTCAATGCAAGGAATTGTTAAAAATGTAGTTTTTTCAGTAATTATGTTATCACTGATCCCAACTGCATTTAATTACCTAATGCAATTTCAATCAAGAGTCGTTAGTACCAATGTTATTGGCTCTATTATTTTAGGAACATCAAATAATTCGGATGACAATAATGTTAGAAAAGCTGGTGCAAAGGTGGCTTTATCTATCTATTCATCTTTCTATTATCCAGTAGATGAAAATGGAAAAATATATACCTACTATGAATGTGGTGGAAGGTATCCAGAAGAACGAAATATTCCAAGCGGGGTACCAGAAATTTGCGAAAAATATGTTACAAAATATGACGAAGCAATGAGAAATGAAGGAATTAAAGAATTTATCCTTGATGAAGAATTAAATCAAGCTCTTGTAGATGGAGAAATGGAACACATTGCTATTATTCCAGTATTAGCAGGAGCATATGCAGTATGGCTATATTTATTATTTACTTTGGATATTGCAACTAGAGCAATTAAGTTATTATTCTATAGATTAATTGCTCCAATCCCAGTAATGATGAGAATTACTAAGCCCGTAGGTGGAGCGTTTACTAAATGGATAAATGATGTTATCAAAACTTACCTATCATTATTTATTAGATTAATAATTATTAACTTTTCACTCTTTACAATAAATCTTATTGTATCATTAGATTTGAGTGAATTATTTCCAAGTTCTAACTCTGCAACCGGATTAGCCGTTCTACTTGCTAAAGTAGCAGTTTTACTTGGAATCTTACAATTTGCTAAAGATGCACCAAAAATGGTTGAAGAATTATTCGGCGTTGAACACATTGATACAAGCGTAGCAGGTATGAAAAATAGACTTAACGAAAATGAATATGCTAAAAG
>SFSZ01000064.1 GCA_004563275.1 bacterium | reverse complement strand
ATCTTATTTCCATACATTTTAATCATTGGTTCACCCACTTTAAGAGTATGATTAAAATTTGAAATTATGTTATTAGAGTTAGACATTTTTATTTCCTTTATCTGAAGTAAAATCATATTCTAAAGGATTCCTTAAATGTACTTCAATTATGAATTTACTATTATTACCATTGTCTATACTAACATGATACATATTGCTACTTATACGACCTTTAAGCATAGTTTCTTCTCTTTGTTCTAAAGGTAAAACTAGCATAAGGTAAAACTAGCATAAGTTCTATTATTTTCTTTTTTATATCCAAAATCAGTAATAGTATTTTTTAATAACTCATGTACTATATCAATAGCCTTTTTAAGTTTTCCATTTTCATCATCCTTTCTAACATAAAAAAAGAACTGATATTAATTATCAATTCTTGATACATTTATTTGATTCTAATTTTAATTATCATCTTCTAATTCAGTTTCTATATAATAATTTATTTCTTTAATATCTAAATGGGGATTAGTATCTATTCCATTTTCATAATCTTCAACTTTTTTAAATAAATCCCAGAGAAGATTTTGATATTTTTTTGATATATTATGAAAAGTCAACTTACGGTCGTTTAGTATAGAATATAATATCAGTACATCAAAAATTACTTCTCTCTTATAACTAGTACCATCGTTAAATGTAATTTCTTCAAGTTCTTTTTCATAAATAATGTCATTTTTATTTCCTTTATAAGATTTATCTATATTGTTAAAATAATCTTTTTTCATAGTTGTCAAAAGTTTTTCTAATAAACTTTTTATCTCTGTTGGGTAGTTTTTTTTTATAAAATAATTTTCCAATAAATCATACAATTCATAGTCATAACGATTAATTTCTCTTATTGCTTTCATTTGAGTCTCCTTAGCACTATTTTATACAAGTGTTAAAGAAAAGTAAATTATTATTTTACATATTTAAGAATTTTACAAATAAAAGAGCAAACCTAATTTTAGATCTGCTCGATAAATTGTAATTTGTATTATTTATTTGATAGAAAAATAACTTTTTTCTTTATCTAATTTAACATTTTTTAAAGTAGCCATTTCTTCAACAGTTACAAAAGCATACCCCTCATTTTGTAATTTTTCCATAGCCAGCAAAGCACCATCTACCGATGTTTCATATAAATCATGTAATAATACTATTGCACCATCATGGGCATTTTCTACTATATAATTTGCTATTCTATTTGCATCTTTATATTTCCAATCTTCTGTATCAAGATCCCATAGAATAGTGTACATATTAGATATTGTCCTTATATTTGAGTTGATATTTCCATAAGGTGGTCTTAAATAAAGTGTTTCACTATTAACTACATTTCTTATCGCATCATTAGTCTTCTTTATTTCATTTATAACTGCATAATCATCTAGCTTTAAAAGATTTGAATGACTATAAGTATGACTACCAATCAAATTACCCATATCATGAGCTCTTTTTAATGTATCCTTATAATCATTTACACGATCCCCTAAAACAAAAAATGTTACACGAGCATTATACTTATCTAAATTTTCTAGCAATTTATTTGTACCAATGTAGCTTGGACCATCATCAAATGTAAATGCGATTAACTTTTTATTGCTAAATTCTTTTAAATCTCTATTTCGAGTATTTGAGATATTTTCTGTTTCACTATATTTTAAATATTCATTCTTTATTATTCCATTTAATTCACTATATGGAATTAATATTCTGACTTCACCTGCTGAATAATACGCAACTTGATATGGTGGAAATATTATTTCTAATCCATCATCTATAAAATTGAAATGCTCAAAGTTATTTAAATTACTTTCTAACCCACTTTTGACCATATCTTCATCAAATTCTAAATTATTATCATTACTATATTTCATAATATAATAGTAAGAAAGAGCTGATAATCTTTCTAGAGATTAAAAAATCTGTAATTGACACTATCTTATCATCATTTTTATTGTAATAATAAGATTTATCACTTCTTATATAATGATTTCCTCCTGTATATTCATAAACTTTTAAATGAACTCCTAAAATATCTTTGTTTTCACTTATTTCATAATCCGTTTTAAAATCATATTTCATTGAATACATATTTTCTAAATCACTTATATCATTTTTAAATTCTTCTTCTTTGTTTTTTATATATTCAGTTGAATAAGCTAATAAATTTTCATTTTTTACATTAGGATAATTAATTTCAATTGAGTAATTATCTGTTTCTTGCTTTTCATATAATTTATTTTTAGAGTTAATAAAGCATAAGCTAAAAATTCCAATCATC
>SFSZ01000029.1 GCA_004563275.1 bacterium | reverse complement strand
CATCACCCTTTTTATATCCCATTGCTTTTAAAGATTTAGCAAATTCATAAGCTTTTTCATATAACTCACGATAACTAATATAAGTACCACGATAAAATACCGCATTACAATCTAAATTACCACTTCTAGCCTTACGAAAAAACTCTACAGACCAAGAATTATTATGGTTTTCATCTATATCATCTAAAATTTTCTTAATTTTATGACTATAATCAGCCTTATAAGGATATTCTCCCTTTTTTAAATCATGATTCTCTATTAATATTTGATTAACTTCATCATTTAATTTATCTATTAAGCTTGCCATTCCCCATCACCAAGTTTATCAAAACTGATAAACTACTTCCTGTAATACTTTCAGCTATCGTTAATAATTCATTACCTGATAACTTATCACTAGATAAATAAAAATCAACATTATTACTAGTAAAATATAAAGAATTTGATGATAAAGCTCCCATTGTTTCACTAAGCATTAAAGGTTCACCATAAACTGGTATAATTTCAAATTCACTATTAGCAACAGTCTTTTCTTCAATTAAAGTAAAAGGAGAATCTCCAGTAAAGGTTAAGATAACTCTATTACCACTTTCAGTATTAACAGTATCTTTAGTACTTAAATAAGTATTAGATGGTAAATATAAAGGATAAACAATATCATCCATTAAAGCGCTAGTTTCTTTATCCTTACAACATTCTTCATCAATCAAAGATTCTAATTTAAAATAATCATCTTTAAAAGTAGGTTTAAAATCTATAGATGTATAATTAACAGTAATTTTAACCTTTCCATCTTTATCTAAAACTTCTACTTTCTTTAGATTACTTTTCTTATCTAAATAAATCTTTTCACTAACTAAATTAGCATTATTTGGATAATTTACTTTACTACTAATGACAAAACCATCACCATCAGCTTCTGCTTTACTTTCTGAATCATTATTAATATCATTTACTAAACTATTAAGTAAATAAGCTTGTGAACCATTATCTGGCCACTCTGATTGAAATTTAAAACTCTTATTTAAACTAGGTGTAACAACATATACTTCATTATTACTTCTAAGAATTACTTGTTCATGATTATTAATAGTATTAACTAAATTAACTCTATAATTATCATTACTTTTAGCAACCGTTACATTATAAGAAAAAGTATCTTCATTACTAATAATATTCATTGTCCCTTTAACTAAATAAGAATTCTTTTTAGATATGTTCTTAACAAATTCATCTTTTACATTACTTTGGTCTGCCTTTCCACATCCAAAAAGACATAAAACTCCTAATAAAACAACTAAATATTTTTTCATTTAACCTCCTACAATAATAATATTTAACTAAAAAATAATTATGTATATTATTTTAAATATTACCCATACTAATATTAGAAAAGAGGTTATTATGAGTACACTACAAAAAGTATGCTTAGTTGTTACTATTATTGGAGGTATTAACTGGGGATTAATCGGTTTATTAGATTTTAACCTAGTAGAAGCCATTTTTGGTGCCTCATCAGTAATAAGTCGTATCGTTTATTCTTTAGTTGGATTAACAAGTATGATAAATGTTGGCATCTTACTTATGGATTTAGATGAAAAATAAGAAGCTAAAAAATAGCTTCTTAATTTTTTTCTACAACATAAATATTTTTATCTTTCTTTATTAAAATAATTTCTCCTGTTTTATCATATCCTAAATCTTGAACATAACTCCATTCAAGATTTATTTTATATGCTTCAAAAGAATTATCACCAATCTTATAAGTAACTTTTTTACTATCTTTAACAATTACACTACTAACTTCTGGCAAATTTTGTGTTCTCTTACCATTAGTATTATCTTCAACATATTTATAAATAGTATCTTGAACATTAAGTTTATAATTATCTCTGCCATCAGGATATACAAAACTAGCGCCACCTGTATCATACTTATTTATTTTATTATTAATAGTATATAAATCAATAACAAATAACTTAGCGATACTTACTGCATATTCATCATAATTAATATCGCCCTCTAAATTAGCTTTTAATGTTTTAAATTCATCTTCATATAATTTAGTAGCATTACTCTTTAAAGCATAATCATAACCCTTAATAGTATCCTTATTTGTAACAATAGGCTTATCATCTTTCTTTTCTCTAGTAGCAATATAATAAATAGTACCACCAACCGCATAAACAAAAATTAAAATACAAAAAAATAAAATCACTTTCTTTTTCATGAAGCACCCTCTTTATTCTTACTATCTCTAATTAAATCATGAGTAATAATATCATTTGAAACCTCAATAATCTTATCAGCATAATCCTTACATTCATTAACATAACTATCAGTTAATACATCATCCAAAGATAAAGGCTTATAAGTCTCATTAGTACTACGATAATACAACCTATTAGTTAAGAAATTACCATTAGGAAAAGCAATAATATTATCATCTTTAATTTCAAAAATATCATGACCTAAAGCATATTTGTTATATATACCAATCATATTACCAACAGTAGGCATAACATCAATCATACCCATATAATAATCAACTTTTTTAACTTGTTTATTTTTCTTAGTCCATAAAATTAATGGAGTTTTTCTATTAAGCTCATTAGCAAAATAATCATAAGAAACATAATTCTCATCATCACTAGTATATAATTTACCAGTTTCAGGATTAAAATTATAATAATAATTAAACTCATCTCTTGAAAGTTTAGGATCATGATCACCATAAAATACAAATAAAGTATTATTAAAGTAATCACTATTATTAACCATATCAATAAACTCACCTAAAGCATTATCTGCATAATGAGCACTTCTAATATAATTACCTAACTTAGTATTATCTAAATAAGAATAATTAACATCTTCATCCTTACCACTATACTCATTATATACTTTTGCTTTATAAGTCAAATCAATTTGTTCAAATTTTTCATCATTAGCAAAAGGAGTATGATTTGATAAAGTAATAATAGTTCCCATGTATTTATCATTATTCTTTTCTATATTTTCTAATATTGGTAAACTCTGTTTAAAGAATGAATGATCATCTAATCCTAACCCAACAGTTTGATCTATATCATATGATGTACTAGAATAAAAATCCATATAACCTAAACTAGGATGCATCTTATTTCTATTCCACATAGATGCTTTATTACCATGCATACTAAATGTGTAATAACCTTTTTCTCTTAATAACTTAGGAATAGTAACATATTCTCTGTCATAATAAGTTACAAAAGCAGTTCCATTAGAAGCCGGCATTAGTGATGTAGTTAAAGTAAACTCTGTATCACTACTAGTTCCTACACTTATTTGCGGATAAAAATTAGTAAAATAAATACTTTCTTGACTAAGCTTATTTAAATTAGGAGTAATAACTGTATCATTAATCTTTAAATCAATTAAGAAAGACATCATACTCTCCATATGAACAAAAATAACATTATAATCTTTATATAAATTAGTATAACTATTATTACTTACGGGAATTGTATTATTTTCATAATAATCATTAAACTCTTTTAAAGCAACATCATAACCAAACCAAGAACTAACAGTTGGTCTAAGTGTTCCAATTAAATCATTAATCTGATAAATAGTAATACCAAATCTACTTACAATATATTCTCTATTCCATTGTTTACTAAGTCTACTAAAAGCCGTCCCAGACAAAGAAGCGGTTCCGATAACTAGAATTATAAAACCATAAAGCATAACTTTCTTAAATAATTCTTTACTTTTCTCAAACTTAGAAACAAAATTAAAATAATCTCTATTATTTAAATATTTATTAATATAAACAAAAGCAATTGGTGCAAGCAAATAAATAAAATGAATAACTTTAAGTTTAGCTACAATCGCATCATCTACTTCTTTAACTTGACCTAAAGTAGTAAGTAAACTAAAAGAAGCAAAAGAGCTATACCATTCATAATATATCGCATTAACAATACATACTAAACTAAGTACACATAAACATACTAAAAGATATGTAAATTGTTTTTTAGGCTTATAATAATAAGCAAAAGATCCTATCATTAAAGACGTTGCTATATCAAATACTAAAGGCTTAATTGAAAAAGCATTTCCAACTGTAACAGCCCTAATAACAATACAACAAAAAATAGAAAGTATAACATAAGAACAATATTGTTTATTATATTTAATAAAATTTAAAAAATTCTTTTTAAAATTTAACCATTTCTTTTTCATAAACAACCCTTTCTATCTATACTATTGTAACATAATTATATATAATTTGCATTTTTTTCTTGAAAAGTAAACAATAATTTGATATTATATATTCATCAAGTGCAGGTGTGGTTCAATGGTTAGAATATAACCTTGCCAAGGTTGGGATGGGAGTTCGATTCTCCTCACTTGCTCCATTGAGTTTTTAGTAACGACCTAGGTATTATCAAATCTACTTAAGGTCGTTTTTTTAATTATTTGCGCACTATCTAACTCCTTTTTCTAGAAAGGAGTATTTTTATGTTAAAAACTAAAATAATAGAAAAATATTATCCACCTAAAAAAACACTAGAAATGTTAATGGAGTTCAATTTGACATAATTAATGGTTATGCTAGAATAATAGACAAAACAAACTTTAAACAAATTTTTCCTATTGTATATAAGACTAATAATCTAACTATATATGAATTTATAAACGAAGAAAAGAAATTAGAGATAGATACTTTAGAATCAGAAATAGTAAAAGAAATATTTGAACTATATGCAAATGGTAACAATGCTAGCCAAGTTGCAAGAATAATGAAAGAAAATAATCGATACTTAAAAAATAATGGTATATGGAATGAAACAAAAATAAATAATCTAGAAAAAGGAACATCTCTAACATACAATAAAGATATAGAAAAATTATATCAAGAAAAAGATATAAATGAACTTGTAGGAATTAATCCAATATGGAATCTATTAAATAGAAATGCTAAAAAAGATTTAATAAGTAATATGATAGATTATATAGAAATAAGCATAGATGAAAAATATAATATAAAAACAGAAAATATTGTATTTAATAATATCTTCTTACAAAACAAATTCTTTAACAATCAAATTACATAACTGACAAAGTAAAAGAAACTTACAAGAATATAAAATTCTTAGGAATATTTACTGAAGAACAATATAATAAAATTAATACTAATTATATATCTTACACAGACCTAATGAAAAATTATACACAAGATAAAAAGTCATTAGAAATAATATTAAATAAATTCAAAGACAACAATATAGAAATATCATTAATAACTAAAAATAACAAATATATTGATACATACATTTCATTTAACAAAAAAATCAAAGACACTCGTGTTTATTTAATCCTTGATTTTTTTGTTAATAAATTATAATTTTTCCACAAATAAAAATCTCTTTTATTTGTTACCAACAGAGCATAAAGGACATTGTCCACCTTCAAAGAAGGACAAAGCATAGGACATTTTGAGGACAATATCCAAAAAATATATATTTTTATCTAACTTATTCGTGTACACGATTTTTTTCAGAAACCCACTTTGTGTACACAATCATGTACACGTTTTTCGCCTTCAAAACTAGGTACTAAAGGAACTGGTACAATTTTGTGTACACATTCATGTACAATTTTGCAAGTGCAAAATAAGATTTGCTGGCATATAAAAACCCTTAAGTATAAGGGGTTATTATAGATCTTGCCAGTGTTCTCTTATACTAATATAGTTTTTATAAATTTTTTTAGCCATTTTTCACAGTAAAATTATCAATTTTGGGATATCAAATTGATAAAAAATCGTATAGTATATACTTACTAAACGATTTCTTTTTTATTCTTGAGTATTATTAATAATCTCATTATTTTTAGATTTTTTATTTTTGTTTATCAATATTATTGTAACAATGGCAGTTAAAGATAAAATTACTGCACCACCAATACAAAAATATATTAGTTCTTTAGCGGAAAATGTTTCTTTTTCAGTTTTTATTACAGGTTTGGTTGTCGTAGTAGTTGTTGTTGTTGTAATTTCTTCGTTATTTTCCACAAACTCAAAATCATATTCCTTATTATCACCGCGATCATATTTTAATAATATCCAACCTTTTTTACCTTCATATTCAATATATGCAATTTCAAATGGATAATCTTCTATTGCGATATTATATGATAATTTTGCACCCTCAGGTATTGTTCCAATTTTATTCCCTTTCATCGTAATCGTAATAATTGGAATTCCATCTGGATTATCTTCTCTATAATAATCATGCTCTGAAATATCATATAAAATATGTGATTTATTAAGTTTTATTTTTTTAGAATCTCTTAAGCCTGCAAACTGAATTTCTCCATAAATATTGTTATATTCAACATAATAAGAATTAGGTGTATTATTTGTAGAACCAAACTTTTCATAGGTCATATACCCTTCATTAAATACTGTGTTTTTTGGTACAGGAATTTTTTGATTATCTTTTGTTATTAAAGTAGTATCCTCAACTATTGGTAATTGATTATTAAAGTGAAATAATAAATAATGTTCCGCTTCTGATTCTTGTCCAGTTTTTATCCATCCTGATTTACCTTTATAGGTTGCATATAACCACACTGGTTTAATTCCATTATCATTACCAGAAGAATAAGAATATGTTAATTCCACATCTTTTGGAATAGTTATAATTTTTTTAAAAGCACTTGATGGCCCAGAATATAATTCCAGTCCATTTTCTTTTATTATTTTAATTTTTCTTGGATTATTTAGTTTTTCAACCTCATCAATATGTTCTTCTGGTTTATATTCTTCTATTATTGGTTTAATATCATTAATAGAAATGGTACTACAATAATGATTTTTATATTCAATATTTACATCATTATCAGATTCTGATACTACTTTTACAACCTCATCTAATTTTAAAGTGTAATTTTCTTCACCACACACAACATTTATTCCATTCGGATTTGTTATATAAGCTTCATATGGTTGTATTTCAGGAACAACCATATCTGCTTTTACACTCAATGGCAATAATATTAATGTTGTCATTAAAAATAAAAATTTATTTGTTTTTTTCATTTCTTTCTCCTCCTATAAAAATCTATTTATAACTTCACCTATAAAATATGAACTACAATTTAATATAAGTGAAATTGAAAATGGATTTAATTTTTTATAATTTAAATATCTTTTATAAATATATCCTTCAAATATTAATGTTAATATTTCTAAAATTATTAAAACTGTATTCCTCATTTTTAAAGTATAAAAGAAATTAAAATAGACAGGAATAACAGCAACTAATGGATTTGTTATTATATTCACTAAAATAACATTTAATATATCTTTTTTATTTCTTATACCTAATATTATTGAAACTAATAATTCAATTATTATGGTACATATTAAACTTCTTAACATTAATTTAGGTAATTCATTTATTAACATTTTTTAATTCCTTAACTACAATATATATTGTTAATAAGATTATTAAAATAATAATAATTGAATATATGTAAAATAATATCTCATTACCTTTTATAAAGTAACTATTATAAATAAATTTTATCATACATTTTCCTCTTTTCTTATTACTTTACATAATATCATGGTACATATCAATGATAATATTATTAATAATATATTATTAAATAATTGACTTGTAATTTTTATAAAGAATATTGGTGCAGTTCCTAAAAACAATCCAATAGTAGTTAATCCAAATGCTAGCCCAGGAGTATTTTTTAATACAGAGGTTAATACAGCTAAAGTAATAGACATAGTCATACTAAACATCATTACACCAATTAAACTTATCAACATATAATTATCACCAAAACATAAAAATGGTATTGCTAATAAGGTACTTATAATTGCAATCTTTTTAATTCCAAATATATCAGATAATATTCCGCCTAAAGCTTTTCCTATTCCCATTGTAAAATACAATAAAATAGTTTGAAAAACAGTTTTATTCCAACTCGTTGGAATTCCATATCCCATATAACCTCTAACAGCTACAACAAAAACCATTAATATAATTATCAGTCCATAATTTATTTTTTTATTATGATAATTAAAATCAATAGTACTATTTTCTCTATATGTATTTGCTAACATAATAAATGGAATCATAGTAATAATCAATGGAATTAACCAATAAATAGAAATAACATCTGACAAAAGTTTACCAGTAATAACTCCAAAAGAACCTCCCCCAACAAATATAGCACTATGTGATAATTTGCCTTTTGAATTTCTTAATGTATTTTCAGCACCACTTATATGTAGAAAACAATTACCTAAACATATAATAATTAATGATAAAAATACGCTTTTTAAAGAAATATAAATAACAAGTCCTAAAAACAACAAAATACATCCTATTATCCCTGTATTTAATTTTGGAAATTTATCATTTATGTAGCCTATAATTGACTGTGGAACAAAAGCTAAACAATCATAAATAAAAGGAATCAACCAAATAATAGACGAACCATCAGTTATAAGATTTAAAAAATAAAAACATACTATTTCAGTTACAAAATGAATATAAAAATACAAATAACCGCATGCAATATTATCTGCAAATAATACATTTTTTATTCTACTCAATTTTATACTCCTTCCTATTATAATTAAAATTATAATATTATAATAATTTTAAATCAACTAATATTTCATATAATATAACTATTGACAAAACTAATTTATATATATTAAACTTTATTTGAAAAAGGTTGTTACCAATAACGCATTTGCTCCATTGGGAAATCAGTTCAAACTTTTATGTTTGAAATTAATATAGAAAAGTATCAATTTCTAAATGAAGTTGATATTTTTTTGTGTTAAGAAAGGATTTTATTATGATTAATATTATTAGTAAACCATTAGAGTTTGAGAAAGAACTAAAAAAGAAAATTGAGTTTATATGTGATTTTTGTAATACTAAAAAAAACAAAGAAAAAGACGATGGCTTATCATTATAAGTCATCGTTTTATAGTTTCAGTATCTACATGTGTAATTTCCATAGATTTTAAATACTCTTTCAAAGCTTCAACCATTTTTTGATATCCTGCTTCACTCATATTATTTGCAACAAAATTATCATGAGCATAGTGTCCTCTTCTTTCAGCTAAATGATTATCTCCAAAATCCCATATTTGGTAAGTTGATTGAAATTCTGAAAAGCTTTTTCCATCAG
>SFSZ01000063.1 GCA_004563275.1 bacterium | reverse complement strand
CAGCAAGCCTATAATTAGCAACAATAATTGCAATCCCATTAGCTACAGGAAGTATAGAAAGCCATCCAGGCAAATCAACAGCCTTCAAAAGTATCCACTGACCATATATAGGAACAATAGCTCCCCATCCAGGTAACCCTAACTTCTTATATACCTTAATCATAGCAACTAAACTAATAATAGCAAGTAATATACTAACAAAAAAAACTATAAACATTACCCCAGAAAACACCAAAGTAACATTATTACTACCATATACTGCATAATCACTCATACATCCAACCTCTTTCTTATCATTAATACCATTTTACTACATAAAAGCCTAATTTACAACCTTACTTCCGGACACTTTTTTAAATTTATTAAAAGAGTACTTTATATCATCTGTACTCTTTCACCTTTCTAAATTGATAAAACAACTTCTTTTTGATATTATTAATTTACCACAAAATAGCAAAGGAAGTTGTTTTATGAATAAATTATACAATAAAGAAATGGATATTGCAATCGGTTTGAATGATTTTTTTAGTCAAATCGATTTTAAATTTTCTAAACCTCAATTAAAGGTTTTACCGCACTTAATTATGGCTGCTATTAATGCCGAAAATATTACAAATTTAGATTTAGCAAAGAATTATATTGACGATTCTCTTTTAACAAATCATTCTTCTATTGAAAAGAAAATATGGAGGTTTCTCAATAATCACAAATTTGATGGTATCAAATTCTTTAAAGCTGTAGTTAAGAAAATTATCAAAAAAATTGGTGCTTTAAAACACAATAAACTGGTCGTTATTTTAGATCACATGTATACTAATGACGACTTTGTTACTTTAATGTTTACTTTGAAAATCGGTAAACAATCTATCCCTATCCACTTTATTAATGATAAAGATAAAAGAAGCGGTCATTATGACATTAATGATGATGATAGAAAATTTTTATTTTCTCAAAAAGTTATCATTGAAGCAATCGATTATGTTATTGATCTTTTATCATGCATCAATGCTCCTATCACCTTCTTAGGTGATAGGTGGTTTTGTAATCTTGCTCTCATGCGTCATATTCATAAAAAAGGTCATTTTTTCTGTATCAGAGCTAAAGTTAATTCTGATTTAAAAGTTCTAATCTATGATAAAAAAGAAAAACATTACATTTGCAAAAAACTTTCAGAATTAACTGTCCAAAAATATCATGCTTTATATTATAAAAATATTTCAGTTGGCAAACACCATTTTAAATGCAATTTATCAATTGGCAGAGGTAATCAAAGCGATGATCCATGGTTTATTTTATCTAATATTGAACCTAATCAAGCAATCCGTGAATATTCACATCGTTTTGGTGGTATTGAAATGTTTTTTAAATCTCAAAAATCCAATGGTTTCAATTTAGAAAAAACTAGAACTAGAAATTTACATGCATTTGAAAATTTATACAGCATTATTTGTTTTGCTGGGCTTTGGCTTAGTATTCTTGCAATTGACTATACTAAAAATTATGCACATGTTAAAAAACATCTTAATATTAGATATGTTAAAAATAACAAAAATGGTAAACCTATTCGCATATTATCTATATTTAATTTAGGTCTTACTATCTTTCGAAGATGTTTTAATTCTTATATAAATTATAAAATTAAGACGAACATGCAGCTCTACTTATGACTTTTTAACTTTGAAATTTTTATGACTTTTTATGTTAAATTGCCATTTAACACTTTTTGAAAAACTGCAATAAAATTTCATTTTTGAAAAATATTGCAGTTTTTTATATTCAAATTTATCAAAACCAGTCCAAATTAATATATCAATAAGTTATGCTTGGTCGAATTTTATACGCTCGCAAACCCTTTATTTATCTAGGTTTAATCAAAAGTGTCCGGAATTAAGTTTCAACAACATATGGATTTTCACTGGTTCCATCCCCGGTTACGTTGGTCGAAGATATAAGAGAAATGACCGAACGCAAACGACTACCGGCGTCAACGCCGCCGCCGCACAAGTAGCCCGAGACCACGCGCCAAACGCTAGCGACATTGTCAGCGAAGGAGTAAGGCGACAAGGACCACCACCCATACGTCCCAGTATTCTCTTGTAAATATGTAGAACGATTATAAGTATAATAGACAGAACCAGCAAATGCTATTTCATCAGCAGTTAATAATCCTATTTTATAAGTTAAATTACCATTTCCATTTGTGGTATCTTTTACAGTAAATTTAGATAACTTTCCACCATTATTATCATTAGGGCATATTAATGTTGGCTCTTTAGTAGAATAAATTCTATCATCTGCTGCATAATTTGTTGAATTAGTTCCATAACCAGGCCCTCCACTTACTGTACTTTTATCAT
>SFSZ01000062.1 GCA_004563275.1 bacterium | reverse complement strand
TATTCTATTGATTTAGGAACTGATGTAAATGGAAATATAACAAGAATAAATAATTGTTTAGAGAATATTGCAAAAGATATTCCTCACGAAAGAGATTTATTAGATAATACATATTTTCAATTAGAAAATGCAAAACAAGAATCTCAAAAGGAATTTCCTAAAGAACAAGAATTACAAGAAAAGTTACGAAAACTAGAAGAAATAAATGCAGAATTAAAAATAAATGAAAATGAACACGAAATGCTAGGGGATGAAAAAGAAGAAAAACAAGATAAATTTCCTGATAAAAATTCTCCAGAAAGATGTTAAAAAAATTAAATTTATGCTATAATGATTTCATCAAATAGTAATTTGTAAAGGAGGTATTTATGGGAATAGAACATTCGCAAAATTATTTACATAGTAAACAACTTGTAGCGACCTTGTTATCAAAGAGTAATATTTGTAACGACGATATTGTAATTGAGATAGGTCCTGGAAAAGGAATTATTACCAATGAACTTGCAAAAAAAAGCAAGAAAGTTATAGCAATAGAGTTTGATGCAAAATTAGCGAAAACTTTATCTGAAAGGTATAAAGAATCTAAAAAAGTTCAAATAATAGAGATGGATTTTTTAAAATATAAAATATCAGTAAAAGAACCATATAAAGTATGTGCAAATATTCCATTTAACATAACTGCTGATATTATGAAAAAAGTATTTGAAGATGATAATCCTCCTGAAGATATATATTTCATAATGCAGTATGAAGCTTTTCTAAGGTATTCTGGACAGCCTTTTTATAACGAAAGTTTGAGGTCTCTTTTATACAAACCTTGGTTTTCCGCTGAATTGATTTATGAGTTTAAACCATCAGATTTTTATCCTGTGCCAAATGCACGAATATGTTTTGCTCACTTTCAAAGAAAAACATCAGCAGATGTTGAGGATGCGACAGACTATAGAAATTTTTTATCATATATATTTTTAGCGTCTGGAAATACTTTCAAAGATAAAACAAAAAAATTGTTTACTTATGAGCAACTTACTGAGATCTCATACGATGGATGGCTATACCTATATGATGTTTTTCTTAAATTTGTTTCCAACGAAAAAAAAGCTATTATATTAAATGCTGAACAAGCCATGAAAAACAATCAAAACAAGATTCAAAAAAAACATCGAAATCGTAATCATGGTTATTGGAAATTTGAAACTAAGCGCCAAAAGAAAATTTTTAAATTGAAAAATTGAAAATAAGAATTTTATCCAGTAGCTATATTTCCAATTTCTATATTATTAGCAATAGTGTAAACAAAGAAGTTGACAGAAAAAAGTAATAAGCAAATTATAAATTACAATTTAGTAGTTCGCAAAATAATAATTTGTAGGAGGAATAGATGTCTTTAATAAGTGTAAACAATTTAACTTTTGGATATGATGGAAGCCTAAAAAATATATTTGAAAATGTATCATTTAATATAGATACTGATTGGAAATTAGGATTAATTGGAAGAAACGGTAAAGGTAAAACTACATTTTTAAAGTTATTATTAGGAAAATATGAATATCAAGGTGCAATATCAAAAAATGTTGAGTTTGATTACTTCCCTTTTGAAGTAAAAAACAAAGAAAGAATGGCAATAGAAATAGTAAATGAGATTGCTCCGAATGTTGAAGATTGGGAAATTATAAGAGAATTAAATTTACTTAATACAGATACTGAAGTATTATATAGAAGTTTTAACTTATTAAGTGGTGGCGAACAAATAAAGATACTTTTAATAAGTTTATTTTTAAAAGGTAATAACTTTTTACTTATAGATGAGCCTACAAATCATTTGGATATTGAAACACGAAATAATTTAGTAAATTATTTAGAAAAGAAAAAAGGATTTATATTAGTATCTCACGATAGAAATTTTTTAGATAAAGTTGTAAATCATATAATTTCTATAAATAATACTAATATAGAAATACAACAAGGTAATTTTTCATCTTGGAAAGAAAATAAAAATAGGCAAGATAATTTTGAAAAAATACAAAATGAAAGATTGCAGAAAGATATAAATAGACTTGAAATAGCTTCTAAAAATTGTGCAAAATGGTCAAATGAGGCTGAAAAAACAAAAAATAAAAAATATAATTCAGAAACTACAATAGATAAAGGATATATAGGACATAAAGCAGATAAAATGATGAAAAAATCAAAAGTTATGGAACAAAGAATAGAAAAAGCAATAAATGAAAAGACTAATTTGTTAAAAAATATAGAGGTAAATGATACATTAAAAATTATTCCTCTAAAAAGTAATAAGAATCCATTAATTTTTGCACATAACTTGCAGATAAAATATAGTAAAGAAACGATATTTAACCCTATTACTTTTGAAGTTAATAATGGCGATAGGGTTGCACTAATTGGAAAAAATGGCATTGGTAAATCAAGTATATTAAAACTTATTTTAGGAGAAGAATTACAGTATAATGGAGAGTTTATGGTTGCAAATGATTTAAAAATATCTTATGTTTCTCAGAGTACAGAAGATTTAAAAGGAAATTTGAGAACTTTTGCTTACGATAATAAAATAAATGAAAGTATTTTTAAAGCAATGTTAGTAAAAATGGGATTATCACAATTTGATTTTGATACTAATATTCAAGATATGAGTGAAGGTCAAAAGAAGAAGGTTCTAATTGCAAAAAGTATTTCAGAACAGGCTAATATTTATATATGGGATGAACCTTTAAACTATATTGATATATTGACAAGAGAACAAATAGAAGATGCTATTTTAAATTATAATCCTACCATTATTTTTGTAGAACATGATGAGAAATTTGATAAAGTATTTGACAAATTACAAAATGAAGAAAATATTAAACATAAAATATTCTTTGAAGGACAAATATATGATGCCTAT
>SFSZ01000061.1 GCA_004563275.1 bacterium | reverse complement strand
AGTTATATGACATTAACGATACTTTTGTTTTTATTTTATACCAATTATCTTCTTCTTCAATAATTTCTACTTCTAAGTCTTTATCTAATTGCTCTACTATCGTTGAACTAGTATTTGGTTCTTTTCTTAATCTTACTGTCTCAGAATTTATTTTACCTGTTGTTGCTTCTGCCTTTGTGCCTAATAACATTAATATAGTTATCATTAGTATTATTATTGCTAATTCTTTAACTTTCATTTTTACCTCTTTATATTTTATTCTCATGGATAAAAGTATATACTTAAATGCGAAAAAAGTCAAGTGCATTTTCACTTGACTTTTCTCTATTTATGATTCATTTGTGATAATGTCTTAATATATCATTTGAGAAAATGTCTTAATTTTAAAAATATGATATAAGTAAATCTGATAAAAATATCGGAGGTGCTTATGAGAAAGGTAGAATTAAGAATGAATGAAGAATATAAATATAAAATAATAAAAAAATTAGTTGAAACAAACGGAAATAAACAAAGAGCTGCCGTTACCTTAAAAAGATCTATAAGACAAATTGATAGAATGATTGCTGGATACAAAGAATATGGAAAAGCTTTTTTTGTACACGGTAATCGTGATAGAAAGCCTAAACATGCTCTTACAGATGATTTTAAAACAGAAATAGAATTATTATATATTAATAAATATTTCGACTGTACATATACCAAATTCAAAGAATTTTTAGAAACACGCGAAAATATAAATTTATCTATTGATGAAGTTAGAGTTATCTTAAGAGATAGATATATCTTTTCTCCTAAAACTCATAAATCAACTAAAAGAAAATTTAGAAAAAAGCTTGAAAATGAAATAAAAACAGCTAAAAAGAAAGAACAAGAAAAACTAAAAGCTAAATTAGTACTTGCTGAAGATGCTCACCCAAGGCAACCTAGGTGTCAATATTTCGGTGAAGAACTTCAAATGGATGCTTGTATACATCATTGGTTTGGTAAGGAAAAAACTGCTCTACATGCTGCCATTGATGATGCTACTGGTCAAGTTGTCGGTTTATATTTTGATAAACAAGAAACTTTAAATGGTTACTACAATATAACTCATCAAATACTTTCTAAATATGGTATTCCGTATCTAATTAAAACAGATAAGCGAACTGTGTTTGAATACAAAAAGAAAGCATCTTCTAAGGTCGAAGAAGACACTTTCACACAGTATGCCTATGCCTGCAAACAATTAGGTATACATATTGAAACAAGTTCTGTACCAGAATTTAAACCACGTGTGGAAAGACTATTTCAAACTCTACAACAAAGACTTCCACAAGAACTTAGAATATCCCAAATCTCTACCATTGATGAAGCTAATGAGTTCTTAAAACAATTCATAATCCAATACAATAACAAGTTTGCTCTGTGTATTAATCATAACAAATCTGTTTTCGAAAAGCAACCCTCTGAGGAAAAAATTAATTTAACCTTAGCTATATTGTGTCAAAGAGTTGTTGATAGTGGTCATTCAATAAAGTTTAATAATGAATATTATAGGTTTATAAACAAACTTGGTAACCCTATTTATTTTAACAAAGGTACTAAATGTACTGTGATAAAAGCTTTAGATGGGCAATTATTTGCTACTGTAGATGAGTCTATATTTGCTTTAGAGAAAATATCAGAAGTGCAATCAAAGTCAGAAAACTTTGATGATATCGAAGAAGTAAAAGGAAGAAAAATATATATTCCTAGAATGATACATCCATGGAAAGGAAAATCATTCGAAGAATTTGTTAAAAAACAAGAACACAGATTAGAAGATGTCGCATAAAAATATTAGCACTAAACTTTATAAATTTAGTGCTAATAAATAAAATTTTTTAAGACATTTTCAAAAATGATTGACAGAAAATTTTTCCGACAAATCTCGACTTTATTTTTATTATATCTGGAATAAATCTATCAAAAAGGTACGGATAAGAACCGGTCCCAAATGTCCTGGTTTTAAAAAAGGTGACAAAC
>SFSZ01000060.1 GCA_004563275.1 bacterium | reverse complement strand
AGATGAAGATCATTCAACAAATAAAGTTGGAAACTCAATAGAAAACTTATCAATTATAAGAAAGATTATCTTTAATTTAGCTAGTTTAGACAATCGTTTTGGTAAGGTACCATTGCAAAGAAAGCTAACAAGATATATGTTAGATTTTGAAAATATAGAAAAACTAATATTTGAGGTTATCCCAAGTATTAGTTAACTTTTATATTTTTTAAGCGATTGCCATAGAGTTATGTTAAGATTTTTTAGAAATGTCACTTTTTTAATTATTAAGCAGATAAGCAACAAAGGTAAACTTTGTTGATGAAAAAATTGTAATTGATGAAATCTAAAAAGCAAGGGTTAAAATGAACTCAACTTCGTTTCGCCCTTGCTTTTAATCTTTCATCTCTTTCTCTAAATAATTTTTCAAGTTCTTTTTGATCTTGAATTCTTTTTTGTTCCCTTTTGATTGGATCTTTTCTGTGACCTTCTATTTTTCGTGTATTATATATTTTTTTATCTTTACATATTCTTATAAGTTCAATATCAAATACATCTTGCCATATTTCAACTTTGGTACCTTTATAAAATATATAATCACATCCTTCATCAGTAATAGGAATATAATAATTGTTTTTATAAGATATCATATTACCATTAAGAACTATTCTTTCTTCTTTAATACACATTATTTTTGTTAAATCAGTGTTTCCCAAAGGAATAAATTCTGTCTCTTCTTCCTTAGGTTTGTATGAAAATTTTTTATTAATGTATTCTATATAAGAATTATTAAACCATTCATTTAGTTCTTTATAAGTTTTAATATTAAATCTTTTTATGTCATTTAATAATCTATTTTGAATTGTATAATTCATTTTTTCTATCTTACCTTTGGCTTCACTTGAGTTTGCATAAATAAGTTCAATACCAAGTTCTTCAAGCATTCTACCTACTTGAGTTAATTCGCCATCTATTTGATTCCATAGAATACTAGTTCTATCACCATATATTACTTGAGGAATACCATATTTTATAAACATTATTTTAAAAGCATAACAATAACCTAATTGAGTTTCGGTAGGAGTAAACCAGCCAGATAATATTTCTCCAGTTGCGTCATCTAAAGTCATATGTAATGAAAATTTAATGCCATTACCAAACCAATCATGAGGAGTACCATCGGTCATAATTAACATACCACGTCTTGGCATTGGATCACGTAATGGATGATTATCCTTTTTATTATCAAAACACTTATGTTTTATAGGAGATTTCCATCCTTCTTTTTTATATAATTGTTGAAAGAATGATTTGCTTCTAACTTTCAAATTATATTTTTTAACATCTTCTTGCATTTCTTTATTCCAAATAACATCCTCGTGATAAATATCCATAAATTGTGCTATACTAATAACTGGATATTGATTCTTGAAATTCTTAATATATTCAATCTCTTGGTCGGGAGCCGAATTATTTGAATTTCTACCTGTTAGTCTATGAACAAGCAGGTCTTCAATATCCTTTTTTTCAATTTCTTGAGAAAATCTAATAAGTTGTCTCTTTTCATAACCAGTCTTATCAGATATTTCTTTATAGGTGATTTTTATTTCACCATTATTTTTTTGCTTTATTAATTCTAAAGCTTTTTGTTTATCTTTTTTCAAAATAAAACACATCCTTTCAGATATGTATTATATACTATAATAAGTGACATTTTAATAAAATCTATGGGTGACATTTTAAAAAAGGATTAACAATTGCCATAGAGTTATTGACAAACTACATGAAATAAAATAAAATAAAAATAAATTAGGAATAATTCCTAATTTAGAAAGAGGATGCATGAATAACTATTCTAAGCAAAGAGAAATTATACTAGAAACATTTAAGTATTTAAATCATCCGACAGCGGAACAAATATATGATAAAGTGCATCAAGATAATCCAACTATTAGTAAAAGTACAGTTTATAGAAATTTAAATGTTTTATTGGAAAATAAAACTATCAAGAAAATAAAAGTATTAACTGGA
>SFSZ01000059.1 GCA_004563275.1 bacterium | reverse complement strand
TATAATTCTCCTTTTTTATAATTGTATCAAAAAAGAGCATTAATTAAAATGCCCTTTTCTATTTTAATGATAATATTATACCTGTCTTATTCTCTTCTGTTTCTTCATGATGATTGTCTTTACCTAGTTTAACAAAAGTATTATTATGTTCCTTAAATGACTCACAACCTCCAAGTGCCAAACCACTGTCTACCATAGCGTCAACTTTAGTAGCAACTAATGAATTTACTAATTTTACTTTTTTAGCAAGTCCACAAACACCACCCACAAATGTATTTCCAGATGTTTGACTAATTATTTTTGAATGAATTAGTGTAAGTTTATTATCAACTCTACCAACTATACTACCAGTGTTACTTTTACCATTAACATGAATATTAAAGAAATTAACATCTTTAATATTTAAATTATTTAATTTTTTAAATATACCAACATTATCTTCTTCACTTAAAATATTTATATTATTGATATTCATACCAAATCCTCTTAATATAAGGTCAACTTTTCCATCAAAATCTATTGGTTCAAAATTTTGTCCTTTAAAATCTAAATCATCTAGTAATATCACAGTAACTCTAGCATCCCCATCAATCTTTCTTAATTCATTAAATTCATCAATATTTTTTACAAATAATACTTTTGTTTTCATAATAACTCCTAACTATTTTTCTTCATTTTAACTGTTAAATTAATATCTTCAAATTTACATTCAAAGTCACACTTATCAAGTTTTTCAACTTTAGCAAGTAATTCAGATTTAATTAATTCTTCATTTTTATTAAGAATATTCATTATATCTTTATCATCACTTTCAAAGTAAATAGTGATTCTATCATCAACATTAAATTCTGCTTCTTTTCTATATACTTGACATTGTCTTATGATGTCTCTTAATATACCTTCATTTTTTAACTCTTCAGTTACATTAACGTCAAGTGCGACTGTTATATTATTTTCACATATTACTTTAATATCATCTTTTTCTTTAAATTCTATATTGAATAAATCACTTTCAAGATCATATTCTCCTAAAGTAATATTTTTACCATCTTTAACTTTATTAATTAGTTCTTTATCTTCTTTAACACTATTTAATAGTTCTTTAACATCATTTACTTTATCTTTAAGTACTATACCAGCATTTTTAAAGTTTAGTGTTAAATATTCATCTTTAAGACTATCAAAGTCATTAACAACTTCTATTTCTTTTACATTAACTTCGTTTTTAAGGATATTAATATATTCTTCGTCTTTAAGTTCACTTGAAACATATAATTTATTTAATGGTTGTCTTACTTTAATATTCTTTTCATTTCTAGCTCTTAATCCCATAGATATTAATTCTCTTAGTTTATCTGTTTCTTCTAAGATATTTTCATCTATTTTATAATCACTAACTACTGGATATGTACTTAGATGTACTGATGTTGAAACTGATGAGTCATATTTAGTTATAACTGTTTGCCAAATATATTCAGTCATAAATGGAATCATTGGTGCCATTATTTGAGTACATTTCTTTATTGAATCAAATAATACAAAGTATGCAGTTTTCTTATCACTATCATCTTCACTCTTCCAAAATCTTCTTCTATTAATTCTAATGTAGAAGTTACTTACTTGATCTACATATTTTTCAAAATCATCTACTACTAACTTAGTTTCATATTTTTCCATTGATTCAGTTGCTTCACGAACAAATTTATCAGTTGAACAAATTAACCATTTATCAGATAAAGTTAAGTCTTTTTTATTAGGTTTAAAGTTAGTTAAATCTACTTTATCTATAGATGCATATGTGTTAAAGAACACTACCATATTGTAGTATGCAAGTAATTTTTTTTGAGCATCTTCTCCTAATTTATAACCAAACCTTACGTCATTAGCAGTATTAGTGCCAAGATAGTTATATCTTAATGCATCGCTACCTATTGTATTCATAACGTCATATAATGAAAGTGAATTTGTATCAGATTTACTAAATTTAGTTCCATCTTCTTTAACAACCATACCACTAGTTTTGATAAATTCATATGGTGCTTTATTTTCAAGTACAGTAGACATAA
>SFSZ01000058.1 GCA_004563275.1 bacterium | reverse complement strand
TATTGTTGCTCCTTTTACATATTTAAATGTTGCAATTGGCTCATCACCTGGAACCAAATAAACTATTTGCTCATTTTTATCATATACGTAACTAATCCACTCTATATAATGATCTTCTTCCATAACATGATTAACTCTTACATTAATATTTTCACCATCAATTTGATATTCTGGTACATGTTTCTCAAATGAAGCATCTACACTATTAGGTTTTATATTTTCAAGTGTCTCACCACAACATGTAATTTCACAATTATCACAATTACAATCTTTAAATACTTTTAAAAGTGCTCCACACTTATTACATCTTTTTAACATATCTTACCTCCTTATAAATATATTATACAATAATTTAAATAAATAAAAAAGAAAAAAATATAATTATATATTTTTTAAATAAACATTGTATGTAAAATTATTTTGATTATCTATTGCTCTCTTAATCTCGATAGTATCGCAAGTTTGATTTTCTAAATATAAGATATCATCAGAAGTAGCCCCATCTATATGTCTAGCACCTTTAATTTTTGGTAATTCATTACCTAATAGGTTCAAATATATATCTAGTTTTATATTGTATCTATCATCATCTATTTTTGATACTATTATCTCATCAACAAATTTTCTAATAAATTCGTTTAATGAACCACCATTAATTTCTTCTTCAATTAATTTTGCCATTCTATCAAGATTATTATGACTATTATTTAAACGTTCAATTTGCTTAATTATCACAGTTTTCTTTACATTCAAATTCTTAATTTCTTCATCATATTTTTTAAATTGCATCTTAAGAGATTCTTTACTTATATCTCCATTAAAAACTAAATCAAGAGTCATTGATTTCTTTTCTTCAATAATTTTTATGTTAGCATTAATAAATTCTAATTCTTTATCATAATCATTAGTTCTATCTATATTTTCATATAGTTTTATCATATTATCAACAATGTTTTTCTTTTGTGGAATGATATTATTCATGATAGATGATATGATATTATATAAGTCTATTTCTGCTATAATTGGAGATTCGCATGCAGCTAATCTATGTTGTAAATACATACTACAACTCCATGTAGGTCTATTCTTATTTCTACTACCATGTGATCTTTGAAAATTAGTATTATGTTCCTGACAATATATTTTTGAACTAAAGGCATATTTTAAACCACCAGACCAATAATCATTACTTTTATATCCTTTAGTGCGTGATTTTAATATTTTATTTGCCTGGTCCCAAAGTTCCTCAGATATAATTGCTGGAATGCTTCCATCTTTACATTTATATAATACTTGTTCATCTAAACTATTTTTCTTCCTTCTTTTTGTTCTGTAATCAAGTATTTCATAAGTTTTTGCACGATAATATCCTTTGTATTTTGGATTTTCTATCATACGTTTTAAAGAGTCTTTATCATATAGTTTTCCTTTTTTATTTAGATATCCTAATTCTGATAATCTCTTTGATAGTTTTTGAAAACCATATTTCCCAGTTGCATATAGTTCAAACAATGTTTTAATAAACTTTGCTTCATTTTCTACTATTACCAATTTACAATTATCTTTTTTATATCCTGTAATATTTGAACTTCCTAACACATGTCCATTTTCAATCGCTTGTTTATGTCCAAATTTTACTCTGGAAGATAATTTTCTGGATTCATCTTGAGCTAAATTAAACATTATATTTAAAATAAGTTCAGAATTGGAATCAAATGTATTTAGATTTTGATTCTCAAAAAATACACCTACTCCAGAATCTTTTAATTCCCTTATATAATGAATACTATCTTCTAAATCACGTGCAAATCTTGATACTTCTTTTGTAATTATTAAATCAAATTTGTTATTTTTTGCATCATGTATCATTTTTTTAAAACTAGGTCGAACATCTACTCTAACACCTGTTTTGCCTTCTTCAATATATCCACCAGAAAATATCCATTTTGGTTTTGATTTAATATAGTTTTCGTAATACTCTAATTGATTATCTAGTGAATTTAATTGAACATCAGAATCTGTTGAAACTCTACAATAATAGCATACACGTAAAGGGAGATTATAAATTTTTTC
>SFSZ01000028.1 GCA_004563275.1 bacterium | reverse complement strand
TATAGCCAATATCATATAATTTAGACAATATTTTTTTCTTATTATAATTTTTAATTTTAATTTTTTGTTTTACTTTTAAGCCTTCTTCATATCCTAAAACAAGTGCTCTTATATATTTATACATACTATTCCTCCTATTATAATAATTAGCTATAAAAAGAAAAAACACTACAAAAAATAGTCTTTTTTATAAGACTATTGCTATTAAGTTATTACTTCCTTTATTAACCATCTTAGTTATAGTTTGTGATAGTTTATATTTAGCAGAGTCTGGAAGTAGTGATAACTTAGCTTGTATACCTTCTTGTACTATCTCATCGAGACTTCTTCCAAATATCTCACTTTGCCAAATACTTTCAGGATCTTTATTATCTTTCATTATATAATCAATTAATTCTTTACTTTGAAGTTCACTTCCTATTATAGGTTCAAAACTACTCTCA
Organism: bacterium; assembly: GCA_004563275.1. Next base: position 11,209 of record SFSZ01000028.1, on the reverse strand, counting down.
ACGTCTACTTTTATTAAATGAATAGAACTAGCTTTAGCTTTAAGTTTAATACCAAATCTACCACCTTGTTTAATTATTTCGGGTTTATCAAGTTTCATATCTTTTAGTCTTGGAAGTACTATACCATATCCTGTTTGATAAACTTGTTTTAAAGCGCCCTTAATAGAATCATATTCACTTCTCCCATCACTCAAATCTTGGAATACTTTTAATAAGTCTCCCTTAGTATTAACAGATGCACCCACTAACTCTTTTAATATGTCATTAAATAAAGATTCATCTGCTTCAAGTGTAATAGTGACCTCCGAATTATCAGTATCTAAATTAGATACGTATGCTTTACTTATCTCAGGAGCATCTTCTAAATTAATATTAATATTTTCTACATCTCTTAATTTATCTACATTAACAATAGATGCCTTCATTTTTTCAATAAATTTTTGTTTAACAGGATGATTGCTATTTAAGATAGCTACCCAATCTGGAATATTAAACTCAATATGATCAACATTAAACTCATATAATGCTTCTTTTAATATATTAGTAATATCGTTTTCAGTCATATCTAGTACACTCACAGGTATTACTGGTATATTATATTTCTCATGTAATTTTTCTGCTAAAGACTTAGTCTCAGTACTTCCTGGATGAGTAGAATTAAGAACTACTATAAATGGTTTATTAATGCTTTTTAACTCAGTGATAACCTTTTCTTCAGCAGATACATAATTACTTCTAGATAATTCTCCAATAGAGCCATCAGTAGTTACAACAATACCAATAGTTGCATGATCTTTAATTACTTTTTCAGAGTTCTTCTGTAAACCAGTATGACCTGTTTTTGTGATACCTAATTTTATTTTTAAAAATTGCTTGGAAGCAACTCGTATTTTTACCTATATTAATACTTCACTTTTTTTAATTCTATAATGAATTTCTAGTTTTTTATCTTTCGTTACATATATTTTATCTATTAATCTATTCATGATTTCTCTTGTTGGATTTTTCATATCTAGAAAACTTTTAATAATATCTAAATATTCTACATAACAAGAAGAATCATCATTAATACTAGATATTTCATTTTGTAATTGTTCTAGTTTATCTTTTGCAGTTTTAATATCTTCTTCAGTAGCATTAAATAATCTTTGATAAGTTTCTACACTTATAACATTATTAAATTTATCATCATATAAAGAGTCTTGTTTTCTTTTTAAATCATTTATTGTATGATTTAATTCTTCTATCTTTTTTAGTTTATCTGCTTTTGGATCAACATATTGGCTTTTAATAATATTTTCAAATTCTTCTTTATCATTAATATATTGATTAGCCATAGTACTTAACTTGTCATAGACTGTGTTTTCTAGTTTTGTATAGTTAATATAGTGAGAAAAGCATATATCATACTTACTAAACTTACGATAGTTATTACAATTCATTGTGACTCTATCTCTTTTCTTATCATAACTAATACTCATTCTAGCACCACAATCTTTACAAAATACTAAATCAGATAAAACATAATCAACATTTCTTCGTTCAGGATTATAATTATTTGATGAATCTTTAATAGATTGTGCGATTTCAAATGTTTTCCTATCTACAAGTGGTTCGTGTGCATTTTCTTTAATACACCATTCACTTTCAGGAACACTTTTTCTTTTCTTAATCTTATAATTCACTTTTTGAAATCTGTGTTGAATTAAATCTCCAATATAAACTCTATTTTTGATGATATTACTGACAGATGTGTGTTTCCATATTTCAGGATGGTCAAATCTATTTAATTTTGAATCAGAGTATTTATACATAACTGGTGTAGGTAATTCTTCTCTTGTTAGTATTTCAGCAATTTGTGAGCTACCATAACCTGCAACATATAAATCAAAAATTCTTTTTACTACAGGAGCAGTTTCTGGATCCACAAAACTTTCCATCTTTTTTCATTTGAAGTAAGTTTGAACGAACTTTTTTAGAAATATCTTTTGCATACATATCATTCATACTTAATCTAAATGGCATCATATCAGAGCCACTTGTTTCAAAAAAAGTATCTATATCATCGTTTACGGCAACATATCTAACATCGTTTTCTGGGAAAAATGTTTCAACATAATAACCAGTCATTATATGGTCACGACCTAATCTTGATAAATCTTTAGTAATAACCATGTTTATTTTTCCATTTTCAATGTCATTTAACATTCTCTTAAACTCTGGGCGTTCAAAATTTGTTCCTGTATAACCATCATCTACATAAATATCAACTGCAACTAATCCTTGTGCTTTTAAATAACCAATTAATAAACTTCTTTGATTAGTGACACTTTCTGATTCCATATCATCACCATCTTCACGAGATAGTCTTATATAAATGGCTATTTTAAAAATCGTATTGTCTATTGCATATCTACTATACATTTTTTATCTCCTTTCAGTAGACAACACATTCACTTTATTAGTTGAATTAATTATACTATTTTTTGCGTCCGATTTAAATACTTTTGATGAATTTTTATAAGCCATATAATATTTATATATACAACTTTTTAAGACTTCTTTTAAATCACAACCATTACTATCATAAAATTCTAGTGTTTCATACATGATTATTCCTCCACAATGAATTTTATGTGTAATAGTTTATAAAAATTACTATTCTTCATAAATTATCACACCTTTCTATTGATATTCTTTTAGCATATCTTCCATTTCTTTAAGTTCTTCTTCAGTGGGTGGAATTGCTTCACATCTTTTTCCATCCCAAACTTCAACACCGTCTGAATCAAGTCTTATATGAGGACCTTTTCTTCCGTTCATCATTTCATCTTTATTGTCTGATATATCAGTCACAGTAATAAAACTTTGTATTCTTTCATTTGTAATATAAGAATTAAGATAACCTTTAACAAAAACTCTTGTTCCTTTAACAAAAAAATCTTTATATATTTCATAAAGATTTCGGTTAATATTAAAACTAGCATAAACTTTCCTTTTATCATATTTAAGAGTGGTTAAACCAAACTTAATATAATCTTTATTATTATCTGTCACATTATTAATAGTTCCAGATATTATAATTTCGTTTAAATCAATTTCCATTTTTATAACTTCCTTTCTTTTTAATCTTTTTAAAGATTTAAATTATTAAAATAATTTTAAATTTATATTATCTATTAATATTATTTATTATATTATTTATTCTGTTAGAAGATACTTGCTATACTCACTAGCAGTATCTTGCTATTACATCTAGCAGAAATCTGCTAAATAGATTCTTCTTATATTAGGTTCATTTTCAACTCTAATATATTTTTTTGTTCTTAATGATGTTATGCAACTAGTAATCGTTCTTTTAGATACTTTTAAAAGATTACTTAAATACTTATTACTTGCATAACAAAATCCCTCTTGCATAGATAGGGTATTAATTAAACCCATTAATAGTTTAGTAGTAGAAGATAGTTCTTCATCTAATAAAACTATTGTAGGCACCTCTATATGCTTTAATTTAGTAATATCGCTATTATTCATATTATCAATCTCCTTTCCTTTAAATTTAGGCAATAAAAAAACTTGTAAACACTACTTACAAGTCATACTAATAATGACAATAAAATCCCTGTGTGAGATAAATCTCACTAAATAGGTTGCTTGAAGTAAAACATACATAACATATTTCAATCCCTTTTATTCTTTTATTTCGTTCTTTGAAATATGTTTTACTTCAAACTAGTTCATCTTATATTTCTATAAGATAGGTTCTAATATAAATCTACGAACATTTACTGAACCTTTATTTGTTAGTGATTTAATCTTTTCTAACAAATCTCGTATGTGTATAATCCTCGGTCGTATTCATTGAACCTTATATATTTGTTATCTTCTAATATTTTTAGGTTCTTCTTGAATCCAACATTTGTTATACTCAATTTCTTTTGAACTCTCCCGATACTTATACTTGTGAATTCACATCTTTGGGATTGTTCCGCACAGAGTATTTTGTATATCAGCTTCGTTTCAAACTTGATATTTTTATCTCTCCATACTCTTGGATCAATTAATTCTAGTTGTTTTTTTAATCTCATACATTTGATTTCCTCCTTTCTTTTTCTATGTTACCCATTTAATTTAAAAGTGGGTTCATTTGGAAACATATTTAATATATCATGCTAATTACTATATTGTCAACACTTTTTTACCCATTTATTGAAATTATGTTGACTTTTTTACCCACTGGGTGTATTATTATGGTGTGAGGTGAATTTCTATGCTAGAAAAAAATATCGGCGAAGTTATTGCTGAAGCTAGAGAAAAGAAAGGTTTATCGCAAAGACAACTTGCGAAACTTGCAAAGATTAATAACTCTGAACTTTCTAAAATAGAATCAGGTATAAGAAAAGATCCTAGTCCTAAAATATTAAGAAAGATAAGTAATATAATAGATGTTAATTATAGTGACTTAATGTATATGATAGGTTTAGGATTAGAAGTGACACAACTTAATTATTTTGTTAAGAGTCATTATGCTAGTTTAAATCTAGAACAATTAGATACTGCTGAAATAAATGTTTTAGGAAGTATAGAAAATTCTGAAAGTATAGTTTCTACATGTAAAAAAGAATTAGAAAAAGATGATTTACCAGAAGAACAAAAAGAGTTATTAATACATACTATCGAAGATCATACATATCAAATTAATTCATCAAAAGAAATAATCAAACTTATTCAAAGTTTAAAAGTAAAGGAGAGAAATAAAAATGCTAAAAAGTAATATAATTAAAAAATTATTAGTAGTAGTGAATTTTATTGTAGGATTATTTTTAATACTAACTATCATATTTAATAATAAACTTACTTATTCTTTATATTGGATTTTAATTCCTATTTTAATATTTTTAATTGTAATGTTTATATATGAGGTAGATAAAGGGTTAATTGAAATAAATCAAAACGAGGGCAAGTCAATTAGAAGATCATATAATGATATAACAGTTGTATCTACTGTATTCTATGGATTAATATATTTAGGAATAGAGTTTATTGATATGATAAATAGTGATGTTAGAAATAATATTTATTTAGTATGTGGTTTCTTTGCAATTACACTTTTATATGAATTATTTGTATTCATGGCAATTAAGAGTGCTAAAAAAGAAACATCGGAATTACTAAATAAGAAAAAATAAATTTATGAAGTAAATTTATAATCCTTACTTTTGCATAGCAAAAGAAAAAAATAACCTTTTACCCTTTCGTTAAATTAGGTATTAGGTTATTTTTATTTAAAGAATACGTGGCACGTTTTGTTGCTTTAGCAATGAAAGTGGCGATAGTATTCTTTCTTTTTTATGTAGTCGCAAGACAAAATAAAAAAGAGCAACATTCACTTACGATAGTTTGTGAAATGTTGCTTATTGGGTTTCAAAAGGGTGTCCCTTTGCACACTATTCCTAGTTGGCAAAATGCCGACTTGGTAGTGTGTTACCTAGTCGTCAAGAACTAGGCTTAACCGAGCCATTAGTTACAATGTTTCTTTTGGCTCGGTTTTCACTTTTAATCTGCTGTAGAAATTGTAATTTTCTAATCCTTAATACATCTTAATGCATTTAATATTGCAATAAATGATACTCCTACATCAGCAAATACTGCTTCCCACATATTAGCAATGCCTAATGCTCCTAAAATAAGAACAATAAGTTTAACTGCTAATGCAAAAATAATATTTTGTCTTACAATCTTTAAAGTTTTTCTTGAAATTTTAATTGCTTTTGCAATGCTAGATGGGTCATCATTCATTAAAACAATATCAGATGCTTCAATTGCTGCATCACTTCCAAGTCCACCCATAGATATTCCAATATCACATCTTTTTAATACTGGTGCATCATTTATTCCATCACCAACAAATGCTATTTTTTCTTTATCATTGTTTTTTGATTTAATTAATCTTTCAACTTCTTCAACTTTATTAACTGGAAGTAATTCAGTTTTTATTTCATCTAATCCCAATTCAAATCCAATTGATTCTCCAACCTCTTTTTTATCACCTGTTAACATAACTGTTTTTGCTACACCTAAGTTCTTTAATTCATTTAATGCTGTTTTTGAAGTTGGTTTTATTTCATCAGTTATAACTATATGTCCAGCATATTCACCATCAATTACGATATGAGAAATAGTACCTTCTTTTTCACAATTTTCATAATGAACATCAATGTATTTCATTAATTTATCATTTCCTATATATACTTGTTTTTTATCAACGGTTGCCTTAATCCCTTTTCCAGGTATATCTTCTATATCTTTTACTCTATTTTTATCAAGTTCTTTACTATATTCATTTTTTAATGAAATAGAAATAGGATGTGTAGAAAATTGTTCTGCTAGTGTTGCTATTTCTAACAATTTCTCTTCAGTTATTTTTTCAGGATGAATTGCGACTACTTTAAAATTTCCTTTTGTAAGTGTGCCAGTTTTATCAAATACAATTGTATTTACATTTGCTAAAGCTTCAAGATAATTTGCACCTTTTATAAGGACACCATTTTTACTTGCTCCACCAATTCCAGCAAAAAAACTTAAAGGAACAGAAACAACAAGAGCACATGGGCATGAGATTACCAAGAAAATTAAAGATCTGTTTATCCATTCTAACCATTCACCAGTTATTAATGATGGAATAACTGCTAAAAGAACAGCAAGAATAACTACAACTGGCGTATATATTTTAGCAAATTTAGTTATGAACTTTTCGGTATTTGCTTTACTATTATCTGCATTTTCAACCAAATCCAAAATTTTGGAAACAGTTGAATCTCCGAATGTTGATGTTGTTTTTATTTTAATTAAACAAGATAAGTTAATGCAACCACTTAATACTTCATCATCTACATTAACACTTCTAGGAATAGATTCACCAGTTAGGGCTGTAGTATTTAAACTAGATTTACCATAAACAATAATACCATCTAATGGTATTTTTTCTCCAGGTTTTACAACTATAATATCACCAATATTTATCTTTTCTGGACTTACTTGTACTAAATTACCATTATGCTCAATATTAGCAAAATCTGGTCTAATATCCATCAATTTAGTTATATTAGCTTTGCTTTTTTCAACTGCCATATCCTGAAATAATTCACCAATTTGATAGAATAACATTACAGCAATAGCTTCAGGATATTCTCCAATAACTAATGCCCCAACAGTAGCAAGTGACATAAGAAAATTTTCATCAAATAATTCACCTTTAAAAATATTCTTGATGGCATTTATTAAAATGTCTCCTCCAATAACTAAATACGAAATAATATACAAACTAATCTTAATATTACTATTTAAACTAGGTATAAATGTAATTGCAAATAAAATAATTGTAGTTATAATTCTAAATAAGTTTATTTTTTCTTCTTTTTCCATTTTCTAATCAATCTCCTTTTCTATAATATGATTAATACTATTTTCAAGCATAAATTTAACATGATTGTCTTTTAATGAATAAAAAACTTCTTTTCCATCTTTTCTTGATTTAACAATATTATTTTGCTTTAAAAATGATAATTGATGCGAAATTGCTGACTTAGTCATATTACATAAAATTGCAATATCACAAACACATAATTCTCCCTCATTTAAAATCCATAATATTTTAATTCTAGTTTTATCACCTAATACTTTAAAAAAACTAGAAGTTTTGATAAAAGTATCATCAACAGGTAATAATGTTTTAATATTATTTACCATATCTTCATGTATGATGCTACAATCACTAATCATAATTTATCTCTCCTTAATTGAATAATCGCTCAACTATTAACATTATAATTGAATAATCGTTCAACTGTCAAGACTATAATCAAAAAAAGGAATAACTTTTAATGTTAAATTCCCAAAACTAATGTTGTTATTGTTCCAATTGTAATTAATATTTTTTCTTCTAACACTTCGTTTTAATACTACAAGTATTTCCTTTTTTCATACATGAAAATAGACATTTAATCTTATTAGACATTTCTTCTTTTTGTTCTTTTGTAATTTCTGATGCAGGATCCTTAATAATATTTTCAATTGGATCAATCATTTCAACAGGTTCCCCATTATTTACTAATACAACATTAGGGGCATATATCCTTTTTTCTCCAATAGCAACTTCTTCTCCATTATTATTTAATGTATATTGATTTAAAACACTATTTAGTTTGTTAACTAAATCATAATAATCTGGAGTACCATTTTTAGTAGTTACTAAATTACCGTCCTTATCATATTCTATTACATTTCTAATTTCTTCTATATCAACATAATATATTTTATCTATATTATTTTCTTTTGCTGTTTTAATAAAAGTTTCAATCATACTTCTACACCAAGGACATTTACTAAAGCCAAAATATACTATAAATGATTCACCATTTTCTATTAAGTCTACTATTTCTTCAGCTGTTTTATATACAAAAGGATTATCCTTTTCTATTTTAACATCTCTTATTTTTTTATTTTTATATTTTTTGCCATTTAAACTTTCATATTCCTCTTTAAATTTAATACTATCAGTATCATTATTATGTATAATTGCAACTTTAGATATTGCAAAGAAAGAAAAAATACATAATACTAACACTACAATAAAAATTATTTTACTTTTTAGATTTTGCATTCTTATTAACTTTCATTTCAAGTTCTTCTAATTTTTGTTTAATATTTTTATTATTTTTATTTACATAAATGATCAAACCTAATATAGAAATAATTTGTAAAATAAATAGCCAAACCATAGATGATGACGAAGTGTTATTTGACTTAACCTCTTTAATAGTAGTGGTACCACTATCTAAATTATTCATAACATCATATCTATCAGTTTGTTTATATACTTTATTGATTTGTGATTCAATTTGGGAGTTCATTTCTTCACTATAACCCGTAAATGATTTATCACCAATTATTATATATGGAACTCCGTTTGGTTCTTCTCCGAGTGTCTTGGCAACTTCATCCATTAATTTAGCATTATCAGAATTTTTCCATACTTCATAAGTTATTAAATTAAATTTGTCTCCATAATTATCTACTATAGTAGAAAAATATGTAACTGCTTTTAAACAATAACTACATGTATCTCCTCTAAACATATAAATGTTTACTTTATCATCACTTTCTTTATAATTTGATAAATCAGCAGATTCTAATTTTTTAATATATTCTTCGGTACCAGATTGTCCTTTAAATGTTTTAATCTCCTCTTTTATTGTATCTTCAAAATTCGTAATATTTGTTTCTGCATTTACTTTATTTGGAAGTAATAATCCGATTGACAATATTCCCAAAAATATAAATATTATTTTTTTCATTTTTACACCTCTTCTATTATAACTTTTCCTTTCCAAAATTAATTATAAATTAGTTCAGTGTAAAAAAAAATAAACGCAATGTTTTATTTTATAAACGATGCGTTTAGATAACTATGAACACTTATTTTCTAAAGATAAGGGTATTTTATAATTGATTTTATTTTTTTCTTCATCAAGTGCATTTATTACAATGTAAAAATTGTGTGTTGATATATTTGGACAAGAATCAGAATAATTTTCAATATCAAATTTAACTTCTTTTAATAACTCGTCTAAGTTTTTTGTTTCATTATTATTGGCTATACTTTTATATTCTGATATAATTTTATAATTTTTATTGTTATCTTCGTATAACATTGATTCTATAGAATAAAATTTCTTATCTAATTCTTTATTAACTCTAATATCAGAAATATGTATCATAGTAGAATTGTTCTCCGATACAATTACTCCATTAACTGAAAAATTCGATTCTATTGAATTTATATTTGCAACATTAATATTATCTTTGTTAAAAAAAATTGTAATTAATAAAAATAATACAATTACTACTATTCCAAAAACTGATGCAATTAATAAACTTAAATTATACTTTGATTTTTGTTTTTTCTTTTCTCCGTTAATTATTTCGTCAATATCAACATCAAACACTTCACTGATTTTTTTTAACATTTCTATATCTGGTATACCTCTACCATTTTCCCACTTTGAAACTGCTTGATATGTTACACCAATTTTGTCAGCAAATTTTGCTTGTGATAAATTATTATCCATTCTAAGTTTTAAAATAAATTTACCTATTTTTTCTTGATTCATAATTCACTTCCAATCTGTAACAAAAACAATACAATCATTATACCATATAAAAGATCATTCTAAAATTGAACTACTTTACAAATATATTACTATTTATCTATCAGTTATATTATATCACGTATAATGTTGAACATAAAGATTTCAAGTTTAAAATTTTGAAATTTTTATGTTTTTTGTTATTATAACAAACATCGGTAAAGACGGATTATAACAGGCACTTCGAGTGCGATTTTATGAATGTCTGCCATATGGTTATTTATAAATTCGGTTGTAGATAATGGAACGTTAGAGTTCGGATGATTAAGCGTGTAGGAATATAGGTAATCTCATATGGTATTAACCGAAATATTTATGAAAGGAGAAATTTATGAAACATATCTTAAGTTTTGATATTGCTAAAGGAAAAAGTGTTTATTGTTTTATTGATGAGTTAAGAAATACAATTATTGATGCGTCTTTTATTGAACATAATAAAATTGAATTTGATAATTTATATAATTTAATTAAAGATTATCCAAATTTAGTTGTTGTTATGGAATCTACTTCAATTTATCATTTGCCAGTTGAGAATTATTTTAGGTCAAACTATTTATCACTCTAAACATGATAAAAATCAAGAATATTTTTTTAAAATTATAAACTCATTTCAAAATCATCTTTATCTTTTTCATATTCATCATAATCTTTAACTCTAGATTTTAAATAATCTGGTGCTTCTACATAATCGAATAATTCATCTTGTTTAGTTGTACCTCTAGAAATACCTACAACATCATTCATATCAAATTCTTGTTCATCATAACAATTTTTAATAAACTTACTTGTTTCATCTTTTGTATAATCATTACCTCGTTGTAATAGTTTTCTTAAGAATTTTTTTAACATTTGAAATACATAATATATTCTATTTAGTAAACTATTATTTCTCATTTCTAAATCATTATTTTTGGATTCTAGATTATCTATCTCTTTTTTATATCTAAAGTTTTCTTTTTCAAGATATTTATAACTATTAGCATATCCATCAACTTTAT
>SFSZ01000057.1 GCA_004563275.1 bacterium | reverse complement strand
GATGGATCATAAATAGCTACTAAATATCCAGAGAATCCTTTTTCATTTATTTCTATTAATTTATAAATATCTTTTTTATTTCTATCTAATATTTCTTTATCATATTCATCTATATAATTTTCTTCTTTACCTATTATTGCACTAATATCAGTATTTCCATCTGGTTCTTTAATACTATGTCTTGCTAATACTTTATTTATATATTCATCACTATAGAAAGTAGTAGCAAAGTATTGATGATTCATAGTACTCATAGCAGTAGTTACTAAAAAGTCTCTGAAACCATTAAATGGTCCATATAAAAGAAATAATACTACTACTGCTACTACATCACAAATACTTAATATAATGGTAAAAATGTTATCTCTCTTTTTTATTTTATCTGGATCTTTTACCCTTTCTTTCTTCTTCATAATACTCGTATAATTAATCTTATAGAAATATTAATTAATTTCTATTATTGATTAATCCCTTTCTATTTATATTTTTTGATTTATTATACAACTAGTTGTATAATAAATCCGCACTGTGGATTTGTATCTATAATTTTACAGCCACACTATGTGTTGGACTGGTTCAAGGAGTCACAAACCACAGATTTTTAATTTAATTGTTAATTAGTTAGTTAACACGTTAGTTTTTACTAATCGATGTTTTATTAAATTACGAGTTTACATGATTAGAAACCCTGTGGCAAACATTCAGTGCAAAAAAAACTAATTAAGGAGGTGCTTATAATGATATATTACATCGGCATTGATATATCAAAGTACAAACACGATTTCTGTATTATCTCAAATACAGGTGAAGTAATTGTTAGAAATTCATCTTTTGAAAACAACAAAAAAGGATTTCAATCTTTATTGGACCAATTGAAACCCTATAATAAATCTGATGTCCATATTGCTTTTGAAGCAACTGGACATTATTCTATGAATTTGGAACTTTTCTTAATTGATCAAGGTTATTCATTTATAAAAATGAATCCTCTTGTCATTCATCAGTTTTTAAAAGCTCAAAGCTTACGTAGAACTAAGACAGATAAAGCAGATAGTCTAACTATCGCTAATTATCTCATGTCAGTTCCTTACAAACCAAATTCAGATATATTATACAACATTTTTACATTAAAGTCACTATGTAGAAGTAGAGAACAATTAATTAAAGAAAGAAGCAAATATCAAGTATTATTAACAAATCAGTTGGATCTTACTTTTCCTGAATTAAAATCATTCTTAGATAATAGGATTTCAACAACCTTATTATTTATTTTAGAAAAATATACTAATACTGAACATATATCTTTGATGAGAGATTATGATTCAATAAGATGTATTTCTCGTGGTAAATTCAGCTATAGTAAGTTTGCTAAACTTAAAGAACTTGCTAAAAATTCAGTAGGTCATCATGATGAAAATACTGATTTACTTATTTCTACTTATGTTTCTATTATCAAAACCTTTAATGATAAAATTGATCCAATAGAGAAACAAATTTCAACAATTATCAAAGAACTAAATCCAAGAATGTTAACCATTCCTGGTCTTGGTGAAATATCAGCAGCAACAATATTATCTGAATATGGAGATATTAGTAATTTTTCATCTCCAAATAAGATGTTAGCTTTTGCTGGTCTTGAACCTAGTATAATTCAATCAGGTACCATTGAAAATAATGGCAAGATGGTTAAACACGGTTCAGGTCATCTTAGATATTCAATTATGAATACTGCAATGATTATTTTAAGATATTCACCAACTTTTTATGATTATTACCTAAAGAAACGTTCTGAAGGTAAATGTCATAGAGTCGCTTTATCTCATGTGTGCAAAAAATTAATAAGAGTTATTTATACACTAGAGAAAAACAACATTGATTTTGATCCGTCTTTATTAAGATAATAATTGTTCAAGAATATTATCAGTACCTTCAAAAATTTTAAAAAATGACTTTTTTGAAGGCTTTTGGCGTGGGATAAATTCCAATTTATATCAAACTATTAAAATTTTTAATTTTACTATTGACTTTTAATAGTTAGACTCCTTATATATATTATACTATATAAATTATAATTTTAATACATTATTTATATCTTCTTTTAATAATATCATTATCCTCTATATTACCTA
>SFSZ01000056.1 GCA_004563275.1 bacterium | reverse complement strand
AACATTGACTTGCCAACCTTAGGATGAGATACAAGTAGATAAACTCCATTTGATATCATTAGGTTTTCGACGATGATATCTTTTTTTATGCTTTTATTTACTTCGTTTATTTGTTTCAATTTGTATCTCCTTTCTTACATATTTTTAATAAATTCTTTACTAGAAACTCTAGATTCTAAATAAGGAATATCTATATCAAAGAATGCTACAACTTCTTTAGTTGGTACAACAGACTTTGGAATAAGATAACCTTGTTTTTCTAATTTTTCTTTTATTTTCTTTTTAGCCTTTAGTGCAGAATTCCTACCAAGATGACCAAGTTTCATAATATCTTCTAGGGTGCACCATTGCTTAGCTATTAATTTTAATGTTTCTTCTGCAGACATTTTTATCCTCCTTTCTAAATTTTTTAATAATTATTTTTGTGGTGATACATAAATATAATACGTATCATCTAGTGCGTTATAGATAATATATTTTTTCTTTCTTAATTCTCTAAATGCTAGAGCAACATCTTTTCTACTATCATTACCAAGAGAGTAGAGGTCGATATTCTCTAGTTCATCATTAGATCTAACTAATAGAGAGTTAAGCATACCTATTGCACTAACTGATAAATCTTTAGGTATTACATATTCATTAGTAGATTCTTTCTTAAATAATCTCATACAAATCCTCCTTCCTATAATTATGTCCGATATTAAGGACAATTTAAATATAACATTGTCCGAAAAAGATGTCAATACTTTTTGTCCGAAAATATAGACAAAATGATAAAAAAGTGTTAAAATTAAATTATGAAGGAAGAAAAGGGAAGAAAGAAGTGATTAAATGAACTCAGAAGAACTTAAGAATCTAATTGAATCTGCAAGAGTTGAAAAAGGAATTTCTCAAAGAGAACTTGCTAAATTAACTGGTATTAGTAGAAGTACTTTAAACGATTTAATTAATGGGAAAATAAAAAAAGTAGATATTGATGATCTACGTAAGATTGCTGAAACTTTAGATATGTCATTACAAAAACTATTAAAGGTTGCAGGTTATGATGAAATGCTTTTCTATTTTTCTAAAGATAAATATGCCAATAAATCCAGTAAGAATTTAAAAGAAATGATTAAAAACTATGAAGATTCTCAAATAGAATTACTAGACTTTGATACTGAAAAAAGAAAAAAAGTAAGTGATGCAAGACAAAAATTATTTTATACAATAGAACACTTACAAATAATGAAAGATAATAAAGATAGTTTATATACAATAGATAAAGCGATTGAGGATATTCAATACGCCTTTGACGAATTAGAATTTGCAGAACATAAATATGATTATAGTAAATTACCAAAGAAAAACTAATTTATAGAACGAAAAATTCAGAAAATTCGTTCTATGAAAAAATATAAAACGAAAAATCAAAAAAATTTGTTTTAAGAAAAATTATAAAAATTAAGAGGTGAGAAAATGAGAACAATAACTAAATAAGTATGGCATAAACTTTGATTATGTCGAAAAAAGGAGGCATAATATGTTAGAAATAAAAGATTTAACAATATCTATTAGTGATAGATATTTAATTAAAAATTTAAATTTAATACTAAATAATGGTGATAAACTTGCTATTATTGGTGAAGAAGGAAATGGGAAGTCCACTTTATTAAAATCAATTTTAGATATTTGTGAATATGCTGAAATAAGTGGAAATATTAATCTAAAAGGCAATAGAATTGGTTATTTAGAACAATCTATTAGTACTGATAAATTAGATAAAAGTGTATATGAATTTTTGTTTATTGATGAAAGTGATTATTATGATAAAATTAATAATCTATATAAATACTTAGACTTGATTAATTTAACTGATGATATTTTAAAACAAAAAATAAAAACATTATCAGGTGGCGAAAAAGTTAAAATTAGTATTTTAAAATTACTATTAAACGAATATGATATCTTATTTTTAGATGAGCCTACTAATGATTTAGATATTGAAACATTAGAATGGTTAGAAAAATTTATTAATAATACTAATAAGCCAATTATGTATGTTTCACATGATGAAACATTATTAGCAAATACAGCAAATATGATTTTACATTTAGAACAAATAAAAAAGAAGACTGAATGTAGACATACATTATTAA